>JBAQYK010000456.1:0-1668 GCA_049299995.1 Candidatus Methanoperedens sp. | reverse complement strand
GGTCGAAGCACTGGTAAATTCGGGGGATGTTGTTATAGGAATTACTACAAGCGGTAATTCACCTAATGTTATTGAAGGCATCAAAGAAGCAAAACGACGTGGTGCGATAACTGTCGGTTTTACAGGTGCATCGGGTGGTATCCTTAAAGAGTATGTTGATTATTTATTAACAGTACCTTCTGAAGAAACCCCGCAGATTCAGGAAGCCCATATAATGGTTGGGCACATCATCTGTTATATAGTTGAGAGTGAATTATTTGGAGATAAAAATGGTTGTAAAAAATAAAGTGCCAAGAGTATTTGTACTTGATGTTGATGGTGTTATGACAACAGGCCATTTTTTTTATACTGAGAACGGTAAAACCATGAAAATATTCGGGCCTGATGACAACGATGCTCTGTCACTTTTAAAACAACACATGGAAATCATATTCGTAACCGGTGATAAAAAGGGATTTAACATCAGCCGGAAAAGAATTGTTGATGATATGAAATATCCATTGGAACTTGTGAGTACTATAAAGCGTGTAAATTGGTTATCTGAACGATATCCTCTGGATGAAGTCATTTATATGGGGGATGGAATATTTGATCATTATGTCTTTAAAGAAGTGGGATATTCAATTGCTACAAGTAATGCCGATGAAAATGCAAAACAACATGCGGATTATGTTACGAAAAGATCCGGTGGCAACAGAGCTGTTGCAGAAGCATGTTTGCATATCCTGGAAAAGTTTTTTGAGCCATATGATCCGGAAAAATTACCACATTCTAAAATAAAGCTTTCAGGGGAGTGGATGGTTTAATGATAAATGAAAGGTTAAAGCGGTTTATGGACAGCAGGCGCTGCACTCTTCTGGGCGTTGGCCCAATGAGCAAGAATTGTGTCGATGCTGCAATTGAGCTTTCAAATGACTATGAAATACCTTTGATGTTAATTGCCAGCCGCAGGCAAATAGAGGCAGATGATTTAGGGGGCGGGTATGTAAATAATTGGTCAACTGAACGTTTTTGCGAATATGTAATTGAACGTGACCTTAAAGGCAAAATTATTTTGGCGCGTGACCATGGCGGACCATGGCAGAATGATTTTGAGAAGGAGCAGAAATTAAGCCTTCGCAATGCTATGGATTCAGCCAAAAAATCATTTCAGGTTGATATCGAATCGGGGTTTGAAATGATACATATCGATGCAAGTGTTGATATATTCAGTGATTTGTCTGTCGATGAAACACTGTTAAGAATATTTGAGCTTTATGAGTTTTGTTGGTCGATTGCACAAAAGAATAAGCGAAAAATTATTTTTGAAATAGGCAGCGAAAAACAGAGTGGTAGTAATCGTAACCAGTTTGATTCGGAATATGTTATTTCTGAAACAATTGATTTCTGTGTTAAAAACAATTTACCTCGACCATCTTTTGTTGTTATCCAGACCGGCACAAAAGTACTGGAAACAAAGAATGTAGGTACATTTGATACCCCAATACGCATTAAGGATGAATTGCCGGCTGAAATTGAGATACCTAAAATTCTGGATATCTGTAATAAATATAATATTTTTTTAAAACAGCATAATACCGATTATCTTTCAGATGAGGCACTGGCATGGCACCCAAAATTGGGGATTCACTCAGCGAATGTGGCGCCTGAATTTGGTGTAGCAGAAAC
>JBAQYK010000455.1:0-4665 GCA_049299995.1 Candidatus Methanoperedens sp. | reverse complement strand
GCCTGAGGAATGCCTGCTCGACCCTTTCGCCGGGACAGGCGGGATCCTCATCGAGGCGGGGATGATTGGCATAAAAGTCATCGGGAGCGACGTGCAGAGAAAATTACTGCTCGGGGCCAAAACGAATCTTGATTACTACAATGTGGATTATTCCCTCATGTACCAGGATGCAGCCAGACTTGCGCTCAGGGATAAAAGCGTGGATTCGGTTGTCACCGACCCGCCATATGGGCGGTCTGCGGCAGTCAAAGCAGAATCAATTGAGCATTTACTAAAGGATTCGCTAAATGAAATTTTCCGCGTGCTGAAAAAGGGAAAACGCGCAGTCTTTGTTTCCGAACGGGATATTGAAGATGTCGCAAAAGAGGCAGGCTTTAATGTGGCGGAGAGCCATTTGCAGAGGGTGCATAAAAGTCTTACAAGACGGATTTCCGTGCTTGAAAAACGTTAATAGGAGGATAGTGGGCAGCGGGGATTATGGTGGTATGCAAAAAAGTATTTGTGCTGCCCACTATACAATTCGTATATATGCGAACGAAAGTATTTATAGTTTACGGATGGTGTAAATTCAGGCAGACCTTAGCGCATTTTCAAATATCTCAAGACCCTTATCAATCTCGCTTTTCCTTATAATCAAAGGCGGAACGAACCTGATAACCGAATCCCCGGCAGGAAGCATTATCAATCCGCCGTCAAGAGCTTTTTTCACAATCAATTCACGCATTTGCGCCGCAGGAGCCTTATTTTTTTCCACAAGCTCAACTCCTATCATAAGACCAATGCCGCGCACATCCCCGATAATGGGATATTTGTCTTTTAATTCATTCAGGCGTTTCATCAGATACCTGCCTTTTTCAACCGCCTTTTCACCCAGCCTGCTGCTCTCCATGAACTCAAGCGTCGCCAGCCCTCCCGCAGCAGCAAGCAGGTTGCCGCCAAAGGTATTGGCATGAACGCCCGGCTGCCAGCTCATTATCTCGCTGCTTGAGAGCGTGGCTCCAAGCGGTATGCCGCCGCCGATGGATTTTGACATGCATACAATATCCGCCCTCACGCCAAAATTCTCCATTGCCATGAATTTCCCGGTACGGAAGCCACCGCTCTGGATTTCATCAGCAATCAAAAGCACATCGTTCTCATCGCATATCCTTCGAATCTCCTTATGGAACTCAGGCGGCGGGACGATGAATCCACCCTCTCCCTGTATGGGCTCAACCACGATAGCTGCGGTATCCTTCGGGGAGAGTTCCCTTTTGAAAATGGTGCGCTCTATTTCTTTTGCGCAGGAGATGCCGCATTCCGGGTATTCAAGGTTAAGCGGACATCGGTAGCAGTATGCATAATCCGAATGCAGTACGCGCAGCGTTGGGAAATGTTCTTTATGCTTTATTTTTGAACTCGTGAGCGAAAGAGCCCCAAGTGTCCTTCCGTGGAAGGCACGGTAAAATGCTATCATGCTGTTCTTCTTAGTGTACCAGAATGCAAGCTTCATTGCGGCTTCAACTGCTTCCGCTCCTGAATTTGAGAGAAACACCTTTTCATAACCCGTCATTTCACACATTTTCTCGCACAGTTTTACGGGCATTTCTGCATAAAAATCCGAAAATCCGCAATGCACCATTTTTTCCATCTGGGCGCACACTGCCAGTTTTACTTTTTTACAGTTATACCCGATATTCATCACAGCCACGCTTGCGGCAAAATCGATGTAGCTATTGCCGTCAACGTCGTATATGGTCGAACCCTCAGCATGGTCAACCACCAGTTCGTAAGGGCGCGTGAGGGATGGAGATGCGACTTTATTATCGCGGCTTATGATATCCCTTGCCTTATTGCCTAATTTTTTCATAATACTTTCTCCTATTCAATATCTATCTGGGCTTTCTGGAGTTTTCCGCTATAATCAACATAAACTGTTTTTATCTCCGTGAACTCCTCAATAGCCGTTGTTCCGCCTTCACGCGTTCCGTTTCCAGTGGATTTTACGCCTCCGAAAGGCAGGTGAATCTCGGCGCCGATGGTAGATGCGTTAATGTATGTGATGCCGGCTTCTATTTTTTCAATGGCTTTGAAGGCGCTTTTAATGTTTTCAGTGTATATCGAAGAAGATAGCCCGTATTCCACGGAATTGGCTATGCGTATCGCCTCGTCAAGATTTGCCGCGCCAAGCAATGACACAACAGGACCGAATATCTCTTCCCGGGCTATTCGCATATCAGGGGACACATCCGTAAATATTGTGGGTTCAAAAAAGTAACCTGGCAGGGGTTTAACGGTTTTCCCGCCAAGCAAAAGCTGCGCGCCTTCGTTTTTTCCTGTTTCCACGTATTTTGCGATTTTCTGAAGCTGGGAACTGTTGATTACAGGCCCGACATCGACAGCCTCATCAAGACCGTTCCCGAGCCTGAGTTTCTTTGTTCTTTCAACCAGTCTTTTTTGAAAAGCAGGGAGTATTTTTTCATGCACGATAACACGGCTTGCAGCAGTGCACCGCTGCCCTGTGGTTCCGAAGGCTCCCCATATAACGCCGTCAATCGCAAGGTCAAGGTTCGCATCGTCCATCACGATGACTGGATTCTTTCCTCCAAGTTCAAGAGACACTTTTTTCATATCCTTTCCTGCTTCGCTCATTATCCATTTGCCTGTTTCAAGCGAGCCTGTGAATGAAACCGCACGGATTTTTTTGTTATGAACGATGGCGCCTCCAACTTTGCCTCCATCGCCCATCACCAGATTCAAAACGCCTTTTGGAAGCCCGGATTTTTCAAGTATCTTCACAAGTTCTATTGACAAAATTGGTGTGTCGCTTGCAGGTTTCAGGACAAGCGCATTTCCCGCTATCAGGGCGGGCATTATCTTCCAGGCAGGAATTGCTATAGGGAAATTCCACGGCGTTATCAATCCCACCACTCCTATCGGGCGGCGAAGCGTCATGCAGAATTTTTCCGGCAGTTCAGACGGCGTGGTTTCGCCCAAAAGGCGCCGCCCCTCACCTGCGGCGTAGTAGGTTATGTCAATGGCTTCCTGCACATCCCCGCGCGCTTCTTTTAGCACTTTTCCCATCTCGGTGGTCAGGAGGCGTGAAAGCTCTTCTTTTCGTTCCTCAAGCATCCTGGCTGCGCGGAAGAGTATCTTTGCGCGCTGGGGTGCAGGGGTGCCACTCCATGAATCAAAAGCATCCTCTGCGCTGTCCACGGCGCTTTTTACGTCTTCATCGGACGCTTTATGTATTTTAGCGATTTGTTCAAGCGTTGCCGGGTTAATATCATCGAATGTTTCTCCTGTACTTGATTCTACCCATTCCCCGTTTATGAAAAGCTTGTGTTCCATCAAAACCTCACCCTGTATTTAAGTTGGAAGCTATGCTATTTTAAGGTTTTGCGTCCGGAAATGAGATTATCCGAGCATCTTCCTTAATTCTTTTTCAAAAGGTTCCCTCATGCCTTCGCTGAACCCGTGAGTTCCTGTTGTAACTTCATAGAACTGTTTTGGCTCTTTTGCTTTCCTAAAAGTGTTTTTTGCAAGATCGATTGGAATGATGCTGTCATTGACCGAATGCATCATCACGAATTTACGAGGCTGGATAAAGCCAAGATACGTTTCCGGGTCAATAGAACGATAAAATCTTATTAATGTTTCATCCCTGATTTTAGGAATCTCCGACTCCGTATCATAACCGCTTGTGCTGATACCGATAACGCCTTTTATATCAGGGTCAAGCGCCGCTGCGATAATAGCGAAACGCCCGCCATTGCTTTCCCCGATGATGGCGATCCTTTTTGCGTCAATCCTTGAATCCTGCCTCAACACATCAACAGTGCGCAGGGCATCGAATACCATTTTGTGCATGACCGGCTCTTTACCAGTTTTATACAACTCGTAATCGTACTTGAAGTCCACACCTCCGCGATTGCGCTGCTCTATGCCGAGGCTTGCATAACCCATGCTTGATAAAATTCCGGCAAGCCCCTGCGTTCCTTCCTTGGAAACTGTGGCGCCGGGCAGAATCACCACGGCTGGCAGTTTTTTGCCCGAGGACGGGATACGGAGGAGCCCCTCTACGGTATAGTCCTTGCTCGAAAAAGAGATGGTTTCAAGGGTGTAGTTGCTGCCGGATTCGGTTTTGAGGACTTTGACATCAACTTTCCCCCTGTTTTCCGGGTACGAGAGAATCCCGTCTTTGCTTACAGACCATTTATCACTCCCTTGAGGAATGAGAAAATAAACAATGACCAGAATGAAAAAAATACCGAGTATGATGGTGATGGTTCTTGATTTACCTGATGGTTGCCCTTTTACTTTTTTTGAGCTTATTCTTTGTTTGTTCTTCTTTGGGCTCATTTGCGATGAATCAAATCAGCAAGCTCAGCCACCCTTTTCCCGAGCGCCCTTCCTTCTTTCAACCCGACCTCGTCCGAGCCGGCAGCGCCGTAGTGACCGCCAGTCTCAAGCGGGTCGCCAACCACTACAAGTCCGGATATTAACATTGCCTGGAGTATCGATATGAGCGTTGTTTCCTTGCCGCCCGTCCTGTGCGCGCCCGTGACAAATGCAGCGCCCACTTTATTGACCATCTTTTTCCTCACCACTATGACGGATTCGTCAAAGAACTTTTTAAGCTCGGCTGCCATTGTCCCGAAATAGACAGGGGAGCCTGCTATGATG
>JBAQYK010000454.1:0-2794 GCA_049299995.1 Candidatus Methanoperedens sp. | reverse complement strand
CTTCTACCTACCATAGGCTTTGCATAATTTTGTAAACGGTACTCATTAACTGTCGATAAAGGAACTGTAAAGAATTTGTTAGACCCTGTTGTTATGCCGACTTCTACGGTCGCATACTGGCGAAGTTGAAAAATCTTCTTTTGATGCAGAAGCTTTTCTATAAAATTTATTTCTTTTTGGTCTAAGAAATAAAAAGTCCACTTGTTTGTTTTGAAATCAATTTTCTTCTTCGGACATTTTAGCTTTGTAACATCGAGAGATTGTAGTTCATCAGCATTTTCTAACTCTATATGTTCAATAAGATGTGAATCGTTATTGTTTTTTTCACATAACAAAAGTATGACTTCTTGTTGAATGCTGGGAAAAACCAATTTTTTGAATGAAACTATGCTTATTTTATTGTAGAAGTGAGCCAAAAAGTTTCTGAGTTGTTTGGCATAAGATACTTGGAGAACTTCGGCAGGCAGGACAAATCCGAGTTTGCCTACTCCTTTCAACAACATGCTCGAACCGACAACAAAGGACACCCATGCATTGGTGAGTTTGGAATATTTTAGACCTGCTTTAGCAAATATTTTCTCTGCTTCGGTTCGTTGCTCCTTATCGAAATACTGATAACGGATGTATGGAGGATTACCAATTGCTAAATCGAACTTATCCTCTGTGGAATTACAGTATGCGAAGAAATCCTCATCCAGAACAGAAGTATTAGGTAAACGAACATTGCGTGCCTTTTGTGCCTCAATTTTGTCAAATTCAATTGCTGTAATGGAATGATATTCAAATTTATTTTTCTTTATTTGTTTTAAGAATGCCCCATCACCACAACTCGGCTCTAATATATCATAATTTTCGTTTCCATTCACAGCCCATTTAAGAATAAATTCTGCAATAGGCTCAGGTGTATAAAACCCCCCTCTAAGTTTCTCTTTCGATGCGTCTTGAATAAATCGCATGTTAAACACCCTCCCCCCTTTTTCCATTGCAGATTGGTTTGCTCATCTATACGCTCTCCAATAATCCCTATTGCCTCTTTGTTTTTTCTCTATCCATCCACGTTTATGAAATTCTTTTAGATGCTTATCGGCTGTATTCCATGACATTTTGGCGAGCTTGGCTACCTGCGTAGTATTCAGATAATAGTTGTGCTCCA
Source organism: Candidatus Methanoperedens sp. (assembly GCA_049299995.1). GTDB lineage: Archaea > Halobacteriota > Methanosarcinia > Methanosarcinales > Methanoperedenaceae > Methanoperedens. The sequence continues at coordinate 1,641 of JBAQYK010000454.1, read as the reverse complement.
GCAACACCTTTAAGGTGCGTGATTCGTGTGGACTTAACTGCGGTTTTGGGACTGGCATTTTCAATCCCCTTTAGCCCTTCTAAGCTTCAAACCGTCTTCTTCAATCTCAATGCTAATTTTATCACCCATCTTCCATTTTATTTCATCAATAATTCCAGCAGGGAATTTTATTGAAAACTGCTTCGTATGCTTAACATCTTGTAGCAATGTAGCGGTTTTTTTGATTGATTTGGGTTCTTGTAATTCGATTTCTTCGACAATTTCTGCTGGTACCTTCGGCTTCGCCACAATGATATATTAGCCTTTTATAGTATATAAATATATGTTTTTAGCCTAATGTCTTGTTAGCCTAACAAAGCATAGGTATAAATACTTCTATGAGAATGTTATATTAGCCTAATAACACATAGGCAGGTGATTAAGATGGAAACAAACAGTGTTGATATGCGTCAAATAAAAGGTCAGCAGATAGCTGAAACGTACAGAATAGTGAAAACAAGCAAGGGATGGGAAGTGCCGTCCCAATCAGGACATGGGAAATACCTCGTCTATACTGAATCGCTTTTGTCAAAGCCAAAATGCACATGCCCTGACCATGAATCGAGAGGGGTTGTATGCAAGCATATAATCGCCGTTGATATAACCTTGAAAAGAGAAACCGATGTGCATGGCAACACTATGATAACGGCAGAGAGAGTAACACAGGGCAATACTACAATAACGGCTGAGAAAGTCACGTATTCTCAAGATTGGAAAGCATACGATAAGGCTCAGTGCAATGAGAAAGACCTGTTCATGAAACTCCTATCGGATTTGTGCAATAATATCGAGCAACCATCCTACAAATTCGGTAGACCGACATTGCCTTTGAGCGAAATGGTTTTTGATTCAGCACTGAAAGTCTATTCGACATTCTCTCTAAGGCGGTTCATGTGTGATATGAAGATAGCTAAAGAGAGGGGATATGTCGATACAGTCTGCTCGTATCCTTCTGTTAGCAATTACATGGTCAAGCCCGAACTGACGCCCATTATTCAGAGACTCATACAGTTAAGCAGCTTGCCCTTGGCTTCGGTAGAGAAATGTTTTGCTGTGGACGGCTCAGGTTTCTCAACCTCACGCTTTGCACGATATTTCAGCTACAAACACGGCAGGGATATGAAATATAGAACATGGCTCAAAGCCAACGTAAGCGTTGGTGTAAAGACGAATATCGTAACAAGCGTGGCTATTACAGAGGAATACGAAAATGAGAGTCCTTATTTCAAGCCGTTGGTGCAGAAGACAGCGGAGAATTTCAAGATAGAGGAGGTTTCAGCAGATAAGGAATTCTCAAGCAGGAATAACCTTGAAGTTGTAGCCTCTCTGGGCGGGACTGCTTTTATCCCCTTCAAAAGCAACGCTACCGATAAGCAAAGAGGCTCGCCAGTCTGGAGCAAGATGTACCACTACTTCATGTTTAACAAAGAGATGTTTTTAGAGCATTACCACAAGAGAAGCAACGTGGAAACTGTATTCCACATGATAAAAGCCAAGTTTAGAGACAATCTGAGAAGCAAGGACAAGACGGCTCAGATTAACGAACTGCTGTTAAAAATCCTCTGCCATAACATCTGCGTGGTCATTCAAGAGATGTTTGAA
>JBAQYK010000453.1:0-1646 GCA_049299995.1 Candidatus Methanoperedens sp. | reverse complement strand
TGGTACGAAGCTCGTCTTCCATGCATGCTTCGTCCCTGATTTTCACTAATTTTTGTTTACCAACGCTGCCCCTTTTCGCCATTGGCGGGACATTTACTTTGAGGTGGACTGAAAGAGTATCGGCAGTGAAAAATTCTTCAATCTTCATTGCCTTTAATTCTTCCATAACAGGAGTGAGATATTCAACATCCAGCCCTTTGGCTCTCCCGACTTCCGCCTGCACCCTGTCGCTTGTGATAAACAGGGCATTGTTATCGACAGCAACTGCGCGTATTATGGAATCAATCTCGCCTGTGGATGCAAGTTTTATCTGCTCAAGCGATGGTCGTTTGCCTGTAAACTTGAGTTTTATCTCCCCTTTCTTTGACATGTCGCTGAGTTCTTTTAATTCCAGAAGCCCTTTAAAACCTGTTTCTTTCCCGCGGTTTGCCTGCGCTTCAAGTTCGGATACAAGGGCTTCAGGTATTATTACAGCAGCGTCTTTAAATTCCCCGGCTTTTAATTTAGCTGTAATCCTGCCGTCAATGATAACGCTCGTATCAGGGACTATGCAAAATTCTTCTTTCATAATTAATATAGATGCTCACCTGAAGCTAAAAATGTTCTGATGTGGAGCGCGAAACTATTTATTATCTCCTGGTTTGAAAAACCATAGGATTAGACATGAACTTCGTTCATAGACTGCCATGAAAACAGACACAAACATTAGCAACGAACTCGGTACGAACTCTGATTAAAAGATTGAATCCCCGGCGCCGCGAGTATAATATTTTTGAAGTGATATATGTTTTGTAATTGCCGTTTTTAACCGAAAGTGCGCCGCATCGTCGCCATGGTTGCCCCAACTCATGTCCCTCTGCGACGAGCTCGAAACTGGTCTCCTGCGCTTGCAGGCGGACAGCGAGAAATTGATTCAGGCGGTTGTGAGGAGGATGCTGGCGGGTGGAGATAGCGTTGAGAAAGGTGGTGCTGAATAATCAAATTTTGATTTTTTTATAAATATGCATTGTCATGATGCTCTATATCTAGAAAAATAACCGCTTTTCTCGCTTCGATCACACGATATGTCAAAATAAATGAACTCCCAACATGCACTCTAAAACGATCTTCATATCTGAGATGTTTATAATGGTAAGGATTATTGATGATCTCAAATATCTTTTTTCGACAGGCAATTAGCAAAACCCTGTCTTTCTTTTGAAGTTTCTTGAATTTATTTTCGAGTGTTTCTGTCAATTCAAATTCGTATGGTTCATTCATATGCCGAAGTGCTTATCGAATTCGTCAATATCCTTAAAATGGACTCTTTTATCTTCTTTTTCAATTTTATCAAGTTTCTTTAAATAGATAGGATTGATTTTTTTATGAACATCACTATCGATTTCATTTACTGTTATTTCGATCTGGATTATCTTTTCTTTAAGGAAATTGAGATGGCTTAGAATTTCATTCAATACTTCCGTTTCCGTCATGAAGTTTCACCTTTCAATAATCTAATTATCCTGTCAATATTTATAATCTGGTGATATTTTTTAGAAAAAAATGTCCTGACAATCAAGTTTCTTCCTGCCCTTTCACATCGCACTTATGACACCAGTTTATTACGGGGGATGACACCTCCTGTCCCTCTGCGATAAGCTTGAAGC
>JBAQYK010000452.1:0-2542 GCA_049299995.1 Candidatus Methanoperedens sp. | reverse complement strand
GGACACTGGCGCAAAATGCATCAGGGAATATTATGCGAGGTACCAGCCTTTCAATGACGGAAAGACGCTTGGTATCGAACAGATGATTACCATCGAGATAGAGGGATATAAGCTCAAAGGGTTTATCGACAGGCTTTCAGCCCGCAGCGATGGGATTTATGAGATACATGACTACAAGACTTCCCAGTACCTGCCTTTGCAGTCGCACTTTGACTCGGACAGGCAACTGGCGCTTTACCAGCTCGGAGTGCAGGATATGTTCGCTGATGTCAGGGAGGTTGATTTAGTATGGCATTATCTTGTGTTTGATAAGGAAATAAGGTCGCGCAGGGCGGCACAGGAACTGTTGAAACTCAAGTCCGGGATTGTGGCGCTGATTGAAACAATAGAGCGCGCAGAACATGAATGCGATTTCAAGGCTGTTGAAAGCGGGCTTTGCGATTGGTGCGAGTATCAGTCGTTATGTCCGAAGCGTATGCATATTGTTAAAACAGGGCAGATGTCCCTTAATAAATATCTTAACGACCCCGGAGTTAAACTGGTTAACCAATATGTAGAAAAAACAAACGAGAAGAAAAAACTGCTTGAGGAGATTGACTCTGAAATTAAACTGCTGAAAGATGCTATCATTGCTTATGCTAAAAAAGAAGGAGTTGAAGTCATCCGTGGAAACGACAAGAAACTGCGGGTGAAGATTGAAGAAAAACCTCATTTCCCCACCAAGGAAGAAAAAGGGCGGGGAGAACTCGATGCTATCATAATAGGAGCAGGGAAGTGGGAGGCGGTCTCCGACCTGAATGTCCATGCGCTGGCAAAAGCCATGAACGGCTGGAGTCCGCAACTTATCGAGAAAATAAAAGAGTTCCGGAGAATGGAGGAGTCGTGCAGGATTTATGTGTCGGGTTTGAAGGAGAGGGAATAGAGGACAGGCATAAATCCGAATATTAGCAGAAAGCTTTTATGAATCCCTGACGATACATGCATCTATGAAACGCATGTATCATCAATTTCCAAAAGAACCTGAATTCCAGAGAAAATACAATTTCCAGTCAGACCTTCCTTATATCGTCAGGACGATGGCAGGAATGGACGGGCAATTCGGGACTTTTATCACAGACGGCCCGGACAGAAAATCCACCCCTATAAAAGCCAAACGAAGCATCAATATTGAAATCACAGATAAAAGTATTGATTTTTATCCCCTGAATAAAAACAACCTTGGTTCCGTGCTCAAGGATGTGAGCGCTGAAGGCATAATTGATTTCAGGGTTAATCTCAACTATTCTTTCCTTGATGAAAATTTTAACCGCGTGCCCTTCAAAGGCGATTCATATCTTGTCAGGACGGACCTTGAAAACGGCGTACTTACGGTGAAGGTGCATCATATCGACGGGATGGGAAGAACAGACTGCGAACGAATTGCAGACACCATTGTTGACGAGATAGTAAGAAACGTGCCCCATGTTTGATGAACCCGTCTAAAAAGGATGGATATTATTGGGTTCATCAAACGTCTAAAAAGGAGTGATTAGCAATGGATTCATCAAAGTCTGACCTTACTTATACGGTTTCTATGCCCTTTTTGAGAAAAGGGAAAGAAACGCTGAAAGAGAGCGAATTTGTTCTCGCGCTTTCTATTGATTTGAACTGGCTCACTCCGGAACAGGCTAAGAACGTGCTGAATCTTGCCGAAAAATCCGGGCTTTTGAAAAAGGAAGGGGAGATGATTCATCCGGCATTTGATATCTCCGGCGTAAATATACCATCAGGATTCAAGCCCGAACCTGCCTCTTTTGATAAAAAAACCCTGTTTGACAGGGTTACCGACCGTATCATATCAGGCACAGGCATTGAAAAACGAAAAGTAATTGCGCTCATAAATAAAAAACAGGAAGAACTCTCAAAAATGGTGGTTATCGAGGTCAGCGCCCTGCTTGTCGCAATAGACCATGGCTTAATTGTGGACGACCTTATCAAAGAGGAATATGAGGCTTTAGTTCCCCGTATTTAAATACGGGGTCTATTACTGGGTCTATTTTGTTTTCTTCTTAAAAAGCTTAATAAAATCATCGCATTCCTTAGCCATTTCCTTTGATGCCTTTTTAATAACATCTATGGGGTCAGCACCGTCTGTCCTCACGAAAAGCACGGGTTCGCTTATTGTGGGGTGTTTAATATCGTATGTCGCTATTTCAACGTGCTTATTATTTAACAAAACAGTCTTTAGCATATTAAGAACGGTATGCGTCTCCCCCGTCACTTTTATATTTATCTCATTATCGGTCTTATTAAGTATTGTAAGTTCCATGAAATCACCTTATATAATACCAGTCCCGTAATCCGAGGACAATTTTCTTGATTCTGTTCTTTCACATTTGGGACATTTAAGTCCACCGTTATCTTTTTTCAGCACTGTCCTGCAATTGCCGCAATAAGTCTTCATGACGCCCAGGTCTTTATTTACCGTAGTAAGGCGCATGTTTCTCATATCAATAACACGCGCTTTTACGATATCAAAGGGGGCAAATTCCTGGTATAGCTC
>JBAQYK010000451.1:0-2178 GCA_049299995.1 Candidatus Methanoperedens sp. | reverse complement strand
GTGATACTTTTGGGATTTTCATCAATTTGAAAATCCTCTGTTTTAATAAGTCCTTCCGTTTCATAGTATAGCTTGCCTATAAGCTCTTCCTGCGATACTCCATTAGTAGTGATTTTTAAATTTAGATGCTCAGAACCAATTGTAAGTTTGTCTATCTTTAGCTGATAATTTGGCAATAAAAACAAAATATTGCCAGTATAATTTTGTATATCCATGTCAGTATAATATTTGATTGCACTTAGCCCATCTGGAAAGTGAGGGTATTTATTACTGGCAAGAGGCCTACTATTTTGTGGATAACCTATGAAATTAGTATCAATTTTAAAAATATAATTATTCGTAGGCCATTCACTTTTTAGCCATTCATCATTACTTGAACGGTAACACCAATACGTATCTTGTTGGAAAGCCCCAGGAACTTTTACATTAGGACAATTTTTAATATTTAAGTCACCTTTTAATATTAAATTATCAAGTGTATTTAAAAATTCGTCAATAGTAATACTGACCTTATTTAGAATGAAGCTATCATATTCTAATTTTTCTAAAAAGTTTTCCTCTGTATTTGATAGAGTAATTCTAGTAAATGCATGTTTCCATGAGTCACCTTCTTTAGTAAGTGCTGTTATAACTAAAGCTGATTTATACATTCCATTCCGTTTTTTTATTAGGTTTTTTATCTCATCACTGATTTGTATATCGCTGGGGTCTATTTTACTATTATCTCTCATGATACTCCATTTAAAATCAAAATCATCTACAAACTAAATAAATTAATGGGTGTGCGTGCTTAATCTTTGGCTAAAATTCTCTTGCTTATTCTCAATAAATCCCTAAACTACAAACTACTGCCCCCTCTCATCTCCCTCTCCCGCAGCCCCTCCACCGCAGGCAAGCGCGCCGCCCATGCGCCTCAAAGGACGGCGCCGATTCATCCACAATCGGATGCTTTAGCGCAGGAAGCGGGTTCGATTCTATCATTCTAAGGCTTCCACATTTTCAGAAAATCCACTCGTTCAAAATCACCATCGTTAGTTGCTTCGTTTTCTATCGGCGCCGCAACTGTCAAAACAATTTAAGCAACTAATATTCCTGTAAAACCCGCCCCCCATCGCTCTGCCCCGCAGCCTCCTCCTCAGGGAAGCGCGCCGCCCATGCGCGCTCAAAGGACGGCGCCCGATTCAGACACATCCGCAGGCATAACTATAAATGTATTCAATTACTAACTTTTGTATACAATTATGAGCGCCACAATCACTACCCGCGTGCCAAAGGACATAGAAGAGAAAATCGAGAGCATCTCTCGCACCGAACATCTGGACAAATCAACCGTAATTCGCCGGCTACTAAGCAAAGCCGTGCAGGAATGGCAGATAGACCATGCTTTAGCACAATACCGTGAGGGAAAAATAACAATCGGCAGGGCTGCTCAAATGGTAGGCATACCGCTTCGGGAAATGATAGCAATCGCAGCCAAAAAAGGCATACCTTTCCAGTACAGCCTCGATGACCTGAGAGAAGACTTCCATGCAGCAGAGAGCCTATGATAGTCAGCAACTCCACCGTGCTTATTTACCTTGCGAAGATAGGGAAGCTCAGCCTGCTTAAAAAACTGTTCAGAAAGGTCTTGATACCCGGGGAAGTATTCAACGAGGTTGTAATCAGGGGAAAGGAAAATCAACATCCGGATGCTTTTGTAATAGAGGCTGCAGTTGAAGAAGGTTGGATTGAGGTAAAGGAAATTGAAAACCTGAGGGAACTTGAAAAGTTTGGTATTGATTCGGGTGAAGCGGAGGCTATATCCCTCGCTAAATCGCTTGGCGTGCCTGTACTGCTTGACCAGACGCATGCAAGAATTGCAGCCAAAGCACTTGGATTAAAGCCCAGAGGAACGATATTTGTTCTAATAGCAGCACTTCGGAAAAAGCTTTTCACTTATGAGGAATACCAGGACTCGCTGGAAGAGCTTGTAAAGGCAGGATTCAGGATGAACGATGATGTATATCTGTCGGCAGTCAGGATGGGAAGAGAGATAAAATAATGCTTCATCAGAAACCACTTGCACCTGCGCCGCCCATGCGCAATTAAACCGTAACTCCGCCTGATTTGTGGAATATTTTTTAGAAAATCACCAACACATACCGAAACCTTTATATATTTGTATTACGTATATACGTA
>JBAQYK010000450.1:0-3890 GCA_049299995.1 Candidatus Methanoperedens sp. | reverse complement strand
AGGAGCGTTCCGAGGCGAAGGCCCGACCCTCATTCGCAGATGCCTACCCAGCCATTCATCGGCATCTTTCGCAATATGAAGACAAACTGCGGATCCGCGACGATCAGGGGAAATTCTGGTGGGAACTAAGGTCATGCGTGTATTACGATGAGTTCGATAAGTCGAAAATTATTTACCCAAACATCACAAAGACAAACATTTTCGCTTATGACACCACCGGTGTCCTGACAAATCAGAAATGTTTCATAATTCCAACGACTGACATTTACCTTGTAGCAATCCTCAATTCGAAACTGGCTACCCAGTGGTTTCATTCAACGTTACCTTTATTACGTGGGGGGTTCTTTGAACCAAGCGCAATTTTCATGCACCATTTCCCCGTTTTCCCCGCCACCGACGCCCAGAAAGCTCCGATCATCGAGCGCGCCCAGTCCATCCTTGCTGATCCCGGCAGCCCCGCTGTCCATCAGCTTGAATCGGAAATTAATAAGCTGATCTATAACCTGTACGGTTTAACAGAGACGGAATTTGCGTTACTGTTGAGAAAATAATCATTTGCGGGGTAATAAGATTCATTACTTGAGATTATTTTTACTAAGATAGGCTGACGATTTCTTATGCTATTAACAAATTGACTCGTAAAGGGATAGCAAAATGAAAAGTTATTTTTTTGAGGGTATTGACAAGGATATTATTAATAAACAGGACAATGACGGAAATTACAGTACGATACTTACCGAATGGGCAAGTCATTTCCTTGAACTAAAGCAAAAGGGTCTGATCCCATTATTTATTACCGGAGCTGGCGTATCTATGGACGTTAAAACAAATAAACCGGACGTTGAAACAAATAAACCGCAAAAGATTCCAGATATATATGAGATGATAGATTTACTAAAAAAAGGATATGACCAAGAACCGAGTTGCCAGGATGTTGAAATAACTGATCTTTTTCAAACATTAAATGAACTTAAAAGAAAAGACAAAAAAGACAGGAGCACCGTTGCACGATTATTGAGTATTTTTCAAGGGAAGGAAAATCTGAAAAGTATTTGGAAAGATTTTAATAATAACTTGGTTGATATTATTATAAATACGAAACCGTCACTTTTTCATGAAAAATTAGCTGATCTACACAGAAATTATGGAGCAGTAACTATGACTTTGAATTTTGACGGTTTGTTAATAAAAGAATTCGAAAAATATAGTTACCGGAACGATGAAAAGGCGTTTTCATTACCAACAACGGAAGAGTGCGAAAGCTTTTTCTTAAGGTTAAGGAATGATAAATCTTCTTTAAAAGAGTATTTAGAAATCCAAATAAGAGGAGATATTTTTTATATCACATGTGATGCCGATGGTTTCTGCCCACAGAAAGGTCAGCCGCATTCCCTTTGGGCATTTATTGCCTCCTTTCCTAGAGACTCAGAACATAATGAATATAATAAAGATTTTTTTCTAAAATGTCCTGCTTGCGGTAAATCGGGCAAATCTTTTCTTTCTTTTCCTGGTTCCTACGATAAAGAGAAAAGTATGAGGGAGATGCTTGAGATAGTTTGGAAGTATCTTTCTTTTAGAATAGGATCGGTTACTGTTGCTGGATGCAGCGGCGAGTGGGACCCACTATTGATAGCCTTTCTTGGGGATTTGCTTGCTGAAAGGGAGATTCCATTGCTTGTGATAGATAAAGAGCCAGAAAGGGACGGCAAGTGTAAATATATTATTGAGGAGTTGGTGAAGTCAAACACTCGTAATACCAAAGCATTAGGTGTCAGCGCGAAAGAATTCATTGAAGATTTGACCACTGAACTGAATGGACAGTCGTTGCCTCTCAGAACAGAACCTAAGTATGATTTAGATTTTCAATTATCAGGGGACAATTTCTGGCATGATAAATTTAACAGTAAATTTAAAGACATTTCAAAAAAAATTAATTATCTATCTCAAGTTGAAATCAGTTTGTTATCCTACCTGAAGAGTAATATGCTAGACAAAATATCTCAATTAGGATTGAAATCACGTTGGTTAGGTCTTGATGAGAGAAGCCATACCAGGTATCAACACTCATTAGGCGTTATGAAGATTGCTACATATCTTTATGACGCAATAACCAAGAAAGGGAGCATTGGCAATCTATATGAACGGCAATTTTTAAGAATTGCCGCATTGATGCATGATATTGGACATTTGCCCTTTTCCCATCTCATTGAAAGTGTTTTTAATGAATTAAATTGGAAGCCCGCAGATTATAAGGAATATTACTCCCATGAATTTCAAACTGAGAAACAAATAGATGAAATCTTTTCGGAGTCATCATATTACGGAAATGAGTTGAACACTATAGGATATTCCGGAGAGGATTTAAAAAGACTGATTAATGGATGCTTTGGCGTTGGCTATCTCGATGCGATTATCAATAGCCCTATTGACAGTGACAAAATTGACTATGTGTTTAGAGACACTGAATATACGGGACGAAAAATCTTCCTCGACGCTGTTCAATTTTTAAAGAATATTACTGATGGGCTTGAGATTACAACTGAAAAGCACTTATCTTTCTCAGGCATTTCCGCCGTTGCTGCTGCACAACTGCTCGAAGCCAGACGACATCTTTACGAGCATCTCTATCTTCAGCCGGGCATTGTCATATTGGAAGGAATTGTAAAATTAATTATTAAAACATACTTTGTCCATGCTATCGATATTCCAGATAAAAAAATTGGAATGGTGAAAAAGGGGTTCATTGATTATCCTGATTTAGGAGAATATAAAATCAACTATTGTATTGATACCATGCTGGATGAGATGAAAAAAAATGATTATGATGAAATGGGTATTATTAAGTTGATGTATGGTGAAATCAGCAAGTTAGATTACATCGGTGACCATTTCAGGAAAAGTCTAGAAAGTAGCTTTTCATTAATAGAAAGGACAACGGACAATGGAACTATAAATGAGCTTGAAAAAGAAATAATACCAAGGAGAGTGAAATGCCAAAAAGATAAAATATTCGAGATTATTAGAGATGTCTCTTTCAGATTTCCTGGTGCGGCCATCATTGAAGCGGTAAAACAGCCTGATTTTCTGTCGTCAGCAAACAGCCGAAAAGAAAGAGAACGGAGCGATGGCACAAACACCTTCGCAGAATGCATAACAGTTCCCAAAGGGGATTATCATTCATGGAATCCCACAGACAAGGCGGCAAAATCTATTCATGACTCTTCACCTAATGAAAAGAAAGATGAAGTTATTATCGTTTATATATACCCAATGTCGGGAACATCTGATGACAGTTACTTCAACCAGGCGGTCAACTTATTTGATAAGATAGTGGAAAAAAACTCTATAGGGGCGAACGACAATGACAGAAAAAATAGTCAATATAAAGACCAAAAACTTTCTTCCGAATGATAAAGACCTTCTCGATACCTCTATCAAAGGTGACGAGTTTAGGTACCTTTATAATTCGGTCGTTGTCTATAATAAAAAGTTACTAACTTCTGATGATATTTTCAATCCCCCCGTATTAGAAAAATTTTTCAACGACAAGGAACCTTTCAGCCTCTACAAAGCAGGTATTCCTATTACGATATTGAAGAAATATATGGGTGACAAAATTGATAAAACAAGACTTCTTTCGGCAAGGGAGGCATTTAAGCAGTTGAAAAATTTTGCATCACAGTGCTGCGAAAGAATAAGCGCAGATTTGTGCTGCCAAGTCATTTTACAGGAAATCAGGAATAGAAAAAACAATGATCTGGTAATAATATTCCTTGAAAAATCTGCATCGGATAAAATGCTCGGCCGGTTAGCCTCACTGCAACTGTCTTTGAGTAATATTACAATATGTTTTTTAACTTATAAGCCATCAGATCTGATGACTATAGCTA
>JBAQYK010000449.1:0-3112 GCA_049299995.1 Candidatus Methanoperedens sp. | reverse complement strand
CAATTGATGAGGCGCTGGAAAACATCAAAGAAGCTATACAGGCATGTCTTGAGTCATTGGGTGAAGATGGAATTAAGTCATATTTGACCAAGCCTTCAGCAAGAGTGGTTGAAGTGGTTGCCTGATGCCCAAACTTCCAATAATTTCAGGAATGGAAGCTATAAAAGCATTTTCCAGGGCTGGCTGGATGCCTCACCGGCAGGTTGGGAGCCATGTTGTTCTTAGAAAAGAAGGATCTAAAGTCACGTTATCTGTTCCGAAGCATAGGGAATTAAAACCAGGTTTATTGAGGAATTTAATTAAAGCTGCTGGGCTTACGGTTGAAGAATTTGAGAAGTTTATGTGATAGATAATCCTGCGCCTGAATCGAGATGCGGAATCCCGGCAATCCGATAGAAATGCTAAAGCCATGACTTTTATAACATTCTCTCCCTTCACCCTCCCTTCTGTATCACAATCTCCCAATCCGTCTTATTAATCTGCTTCACGCTCACCACCTCATGCCCGTCAGCCTCCATGCCTCTTGGCACCTCGGTCACAGCCATGGGGTCATCCACTATCAACTAGAGGACCCCCCCCTTCTCAATGTTATGCAGCGCCTGCTTGGCATATACGAAATTAAAGGGGCACACGTTCCCTTTCAGGTTCAGCTCCGAATCAATTTTCAGGTCTGTCATAAATGTGCCGTTGATATAAGCCCGCGTCCTCTCTTCCTTCGGGTTCTCGAACACCTCGCCGGCAATCCCGTGCTCCACAAGCTCACCGAGGTAAAGATGGATTACGTAGTCAGCCAGTCTCATAGCCTGGTGGATGTTATGGGTAACTATCACGATAGTGTAATCATTCTTGAGTTTCAGAAGCTGCTGTTCGATATGCTGAGATGAGACAGGGTCAAGAGCGGATGTCGGCTCGTCGCACAGGATTATCTCGGGCTCGACAGCCAGCCCGCGCGCAAGGCAGAGCCTCTGCTGCTGACCTATTGAAAGTGTGTTGGCTGGCGACTTCAGGCGGTCTTTGACCTCTTCCCAGAGACCTCCAATCCTCAGGTATTTCTCTACTGTTTCATCCAGTTTCTTTTTGTCTTTAATCCCGTGTATCCTCGGACCGTATGCAACATTATCGTAAATCGACATTGGAAGCGGGTTTGGTTTCTGCGGAAGCAGCCCCATTTTGCGTCTTATGTCCGTGATATCGACGCTGCTGTTGAGAACATCTATTTCGTCAACGATTATCTTACCAGTTACTCTTGCGCCTTCCGTAAGGTCAATAAGCCTGTTCAGGCACTTTAAAAGTGTACTTTTGCCGCAGCCGCTTGGACCTATTATGGCAGTAATCTGCTTCCTCGGAAAAGCTACAGTTACGTCCTTCAGTACCTGATGGTCGCCATAAAAAGCATTAACTTTTTCAATACTGATATGATTTAAATTTTTCATTATATCACCTGATAACGTTCTTTAAAAATCTTTTTGATAAATATCGTGATGTCAGGCTGAGCGCGAGCACAATTATGAGAAGTATCAGCGCGCTTGCGTAAGCACGAGCCTGCACCTCAGGGAAAGGTGTGCCTAGCTGGAAGAAAACAGCAAGGGGAAGCGAAGCTACCGGGTCAAACAGCGAGCGTGGCAGGCTGTCTGTGTAACCTGCTGTGAACAATACGGAGGCGGCATCTCCAATCCCCCTGCCAAAAGCAAGAAGCGCAGCAGTAACTATCCCCGGCAGCGCCTGTTTCACTACAACTCCGAATGTAGTTTCGAATTTTGTCGCTCCCAGTGAATAAGATGCCTCTTTCAATTCCACAGGAACCATTTTTATTACCTCTTCCATAGCGCGAATCATAATAGGAAGCTGCAATAGTGTGAGAACGATAATTCCTCCCAGAAGCGAAGCCCTCATACCCAGATACAGCATAACAATAAAACCGAATGCCCCATACACGATTGATGGCGTGCCCCATAGCACGTCCAGAGAAAGCCTGATGTAATAAGCAGCCTTTGTTTTCCCGATATAGTCATTTTGCAGCGATAATGCTGCGGGAAGGCTTATCGCGAGAGCAAGAATCATGCTGCCAAATGCCAGGTACAGAGAACCCACGATTGCGTTCAATATCCCGCCTTCTTTTCCCATATAGTACCCGCCCTTTGGCGTTTGCGTTATCATGCTAATGGTCAGCGCAGGCGCCCCATTCCAGATAATCACTGCAATGACTAAGAACAGGCTTCCCACAACGATACCAAGCGATGCTAGCATCAGGACTTTAAACAATTTTTCTTCAAACTGTTTATCCATTTTTGAAAAACCCAATGATATTCGTTTATTTTTTGACGGGTTTTTCAAATTGTCATCCTCCTTTCAATCCTTACCAGTATCAATCGCGCTGCCAGTGTGAAGAACAGGATAACAAGCATCAGTATAAGAGCCGCAAGCAGCAGGGCGGAATCATACAGTGGTATTGACATCATCTCCCCGTAATTATTAGCAATAAGCGCAGGCAGCGGATATGCCGAATCGAATATCGAGGAGGGAACAATCGGCACGTTCCCTACAACCATGAGGACAGCCATGGTCTCGCCAAAGGCGCGTGAGAACCCCAGTATAACAGCCGCCGCTATCCCCGGATATGCAATCCGCATCACTGCATGTTTTATAGTCTGCCATCGCGTGGCGCCAAGCGACAGGGACGCCTCTCTCACTTCGGACGGCACAGCCCTTAACACCTGCTCAGAGATTGAAATGATAATGGGGAACACCATTATCGCAAGCACGATGCTGCCTGCAAGAAGACTGTATCCTGTGGAGTAGCTTTCCATACTCAAAAACGGTATTCCGAGTTTTCCGATTACAGGCGCAATATCTGAAATCAGCGGAACCACTGCAAGCACGCCCCACACGCCATACACTACAGGCGGTATCCCTGCAAGTAAATCTATCAACGGGAGAATCTTTGCCCTTGCGTTCTCATGCGCATACTCTGCAAGGTAAATTGCACTCAGTATGCTTAGCGGCACGGCGAAGACCATAGCAAGCGCGGTCACGTAGAGCGTACCCAGAATGAAAGGATAAAATCCGAACTCGCCCTGAAAAGGCATCCATGTGCTGCCAAGCAGAAGATCTC
>JBAQYK010000448.1:0-2416 GCA_049299995.1 Candidatus Methanoperedens sp. | reverse complement strand
CATATAAACAGCCCGAGAATCACAAGGATTGCGCGCGGCTCGGGGACAAAATATGAAGAAGTACGTGAATTGCTGAAATATCACAAGATGATGCAGAAGACCATGAAGGGTATGAGCGGGGGAAAATTCAATATGCAAAAAATGATGAGGAAATTTGGAATGTGAGTGGATGGTTTTAACCATGGCGCCTGTTAAAAAGGAAGTTATTTTGTGTTACAGGCTGTTCACTGACAGATGAAACTCATCCCGAATCGCACCACATTTTCCGGATATGGCGAGATAATTACAGCCTCGATACTCTGGGGTTTCGTTGGAATACTTGCAAAAATGATAACCGAGATGCCGGCGCAGAGTATTATTTTTTACAGGGTTGCCTTTGCCTCCATAATATTTTTTATTGCCTTATTAATATCCGGTAACTTGAATTTAATAAAGCTTGGGGATAAAAAAATTTTCCTGCTGCTCTTTGCAATACTGCAGACAGCCACAATGATGGCTTATTTTGTATCCTTATTGAATGCTTCGGTCTCGGTTGCAGTGTTATTGCTGTACACAGCGCCTGTATATGTAACGCTATTCTCTCCCTGGCTTTTAAAAGAGAGCTCGACTAAAAAAGGGATAATAGCCCTTGTTTTATCATTTGCCGGTGTCGTGCTTATCGTTGATCCCGGAAAACTTGAAATTTCCCGGTATTCAATCGGGATACTGGCTGGCATAGTGGCAGGAATCACATACGCTTTCCAGATAATGACCTCGAAATACCTGAGCTTGCGATATTCGGGATATACCCAGGCGTTCTGGGGTTTCGTAATAGCAATGCTGATTCTTTTGCCCATCGGTATAGCGCCTGTGGATGTGGTTTTCAAGAACATAGACTATCTCGTCCTCCTTGCCATATTCCCAACCATAATGGCTGTATCCCTGTATTTTAACGGTTTGAAAAAAGTCAGGGCACAAAGCGCCAGTATTCTGGGGTTAATTGAACCGGTAAGCGCGGTTATTTTAGCGGTTCTTATCCTCGGGGAACAAATTTCAACCCCCCAAATAATCGGCGGTGTACTTATATTGGCAGCAGGAGCATTAGTCACGGGAGAGAAATGAACGATAGTATTCACGAATTTTACCTCGAGTCGGGCAAAATTGCAGCAAAAGCCAGGACAGAAACAGTCGGGAAGGTAAAAGAAGGCGTAACGCTCCTTGAGATTGCGCAATACGCAGAGGACAGGATAGAAGACCTCGGCGCAAAGCCGGCATTCCCATGCAATATTTCCATCAATGAAATCGCTTCCCATTACACGCCTGAAGATAACGTACCATGCTTCACTAAAGGAGATGTTGCCAAAATAGATATAGGAGTCCATATCGAAGGCTATATTGCAGATACCGCAACCACTGTCGAGGTCGGCACAATGAACCACGGCAAGTTAATCTGGGCTTGCGACGATGCGCTTGAGAAAGCAATTGCATACATCAAAGACCATACGGACACAGGTACCATAGGCAAGATTATCGAAGAAACTATTAAAAAACATGGTTTCAATCCAATAAGAGATTTGACAGGGCACAGCCTGGAACAGTATAATTTGCATGCAGGCATAACCATCCCGAATTATAAGAGTTTTTTCAGCCGTAAAATTAAGAAAGACATGGTTTTTGCTATCGAACCTTTTGCAACATACGGCAAAGGCAATATCCGGCACGGAAAACCCCATATTTTTGCAATAAGCGGCAGGGTTAAAGGAAAAGAAGCCGCCGAAGTCAGGGATAGGTTCGGGACTCTTCCTTTTACCATGAGATGGATTCCGGAAATAAAAGGCAAAGACCTGGGAGGATTAAGGGAATATTATGAATTAATCGAAGCCAGCGGTGAGATTGTCGCACAATCCGAACATACCGTTATTGTCAATGAAGAAGGTTGCGAAGTAATAACAAGATGAGGAAAAGTAATATGAGCTATAAGGCACAATTACTAATGTGGGAAAATGAACCGGAAAGACACAATTATTTACGAGGCACACGGCAACCTGTATCTCAACATTACAAACCGATGTACTGCAGATTGCGTTTTTTGCATAAAACGATATTCTGATGGTGTGTACGGTTATAATCTGCGGCTTTCAAAAGAGCCCAAGCTTTCACAAATAATAAAAGAGCTTTCAGGGTTTGAACTCTCACAATATAAAGAAGTTGTTTTCACGGGTTTTGGAGAGCCATTAGTGCGTCTGGACGATGTCCTTGAAATCACAAAATGGCTTACAACGCGGGGGATTCCTGTAAGACTTGATACCATAGGACATGCAAAACTCCTCTATCCTGATAGGAACGTTGCTTGCGAACTTGCCGAATCCGGAATGAAAGTTGTTTCCATCAGCCTGAATGCGCAGGATGCGGACACCTACAATCAATTATGTGATCC
>JBAQYK010000447.1:0-3105 GCA_049299995.1 Candidatus Methanoperedens sp. | reverse complement strand
GCTTGATAGAGACTACATGGATTCAGGAAAATCAATCAAGAAAGCCTTCGGCAAGAACCAAAATCAGCAAAGCAAAAGAAAATGCAAATGAGCATCCCCGTTACTTATTTATACTCTGATTCTATATAAGTCAAAGGTGATCTAATTTATGGGCAAAAATGGAGATAAAGCGGGGGATAAAATTATAGACCTTTTTAGAGTTTTTGTGATTGGTATTATTGTTATTTATGCTGGATTTACGATTGTTGAATCATTAATTAAGACAGTTCCTCTTTGGATACAAGTAATTTTTGGGGGTTTACTTGTTGCTTTTGTGTATGCTATAAGAGAGCAAGTCATTGAATTTATTAAGAATATTGGAAAATAAACTCGTAAAAACAGGGTTAGTTCATTATTAAACTCGAACCTTACCTATTCCTTTACAAACTGGGCAATTACCATCGAGAGTAAACATGCCTCTCCCACTTCCTCCACAGCGACCACATGTTATAAGCTTTCCATTCGGCTCTTTAGGGCGCCGCCCTCTCGTCGGCTTATTGGTATTTTTAATTGTTACATTAAAGACATTTTTATTAACGTTAGTCATACGTTTTGCAATAACCTATTAACATATAAGTTTTTTGATATTCTGCATTCATCAAAAATGAAAGCTAAGAACATCAATTTTTCTGAATAGAATTCAGCCGCAAGATGGGGATATGCGTTTATACATTCCTATTCGTTGAAAAATTTAAAGTTTCTCAAGAAATGCCTCTATTCTCGCCAGCGCCTCAATCAATTCCTCGCGGGAAGTCGCATAAGAACACCGCAGATACCCTGCGCCGCAATCCCCGAACACCTCGCCCGGCACAACTGCCACTTTCTGCTCTTTTAATAGCCTTCCTGCGAATTCCTCTGAGGTCATTCCCGTGCTCTTGATACTGGGGAAAGCATAAAATGCGCCTCGCGGTTCAAAACAATCAAGCCCCAGTTTATTAAGACCGTCCACAACAAGGCGCCTTCTCCTATCGTATTCCCTGACCATCTTTTTCATTTCCCCGTCGCCGTTCTTCAGAGCCTCTATCGCTCCCATTTGCGCTGTTATGGGCGCGCACAGCATGGAATACTGGTGGATTTTTGTCATGGCTCCGATAAGTTCCTCGCTTCCCAGGGCAAAGCCAATGCGCATGCCTGTCATGGCATGGGATTTGGATAACCCGTTCAGGATAATACTCCGTTCTCTCATTCCTTTAATTGACGAGAAACAGGTGTGTGAGCCTTCGTAGGTCAATTTACCATACACTTCATCCGATATTACCGCAAGGTCGTTTTCATTCACCACATCTGCGATTTCCTCAAGGTCTTTTTTTCTCATAACAGCGCCCGTGGGGTTGTTAGGATAGCTCAAAACAAGAGCTTTTGTTTTATCTGTGATGTTATCCTTAATCTGCCCGGCAGTTACCCTGAACTCATCATCCTGGTATGTAGGCACAGGGACAGGCACTCCTCCTGCAAGAAAAACACTGGGTTTATATGAAACGTAGCATGGCTCCGGGATTATGACCTCATCCCCAGGGTTTATTATCGCCCTGAACGCAAGGTCTGCGGCTTCGCTCACGCCTGTGGTGACCAGTATCTCGTTCCCGGGGTTATAATCAAGATTGTGGTCTTTCCTGTAGCATTTTGAAATCAACTCCCTCAATTCGAGAAGACCGTAGTTTGAGGTGTATGAGGTCGCCCCCTTCTCAAGCGAATAGATGCATGCCTCCCTGATATGCCAGGGAGTGACGAAATCCGGTTCTCCCACGCCAAGCGATATAACATCGTCCATCTCAAGCACGAGGTCAAAAAACTTCCTGATACCTGAAGGGGGTATCTCTTTGACCCTTTCGGCTACGAACCCTGACATGGTTTTACGGTGAGACAGCAAGGCGTTCCGAACGTTCTTTCTCGAATAAGACATCTCCGTCCTCCTTGTAAGTACGCAGCACAAAATGCGTTACAGTCCCCTGCACCTGTTCAAGAGTTGCGATTTTCTCTGCCACGAAAAAAGCCACGTCCTTCATGGACTTTCCGCGAACTGTCAGGGACAGGTCGTGGTCGCCAGAAATCAGGCGCACTGACCTGACTTCAGGGAACTTGGCAATCCTCTCTGCGATGGCATCGTACCCCGTCCTTGAGCGCAGGGCGACTTTTAGCTCGATTATGGCATACACGTATTCTTCGCCCGCTTTCTCCCAGTCTATCACTGTCTTGTATTTGCGTATTATTCCTTTTTTCTCCATCTCTTTTATTTTTGAGGCTGCTTTTGCTTCTGTGAGCCCGGTCATAAGTGCGATTTCTTTCGGTGTGATCCTGGGGTTGCTCTCAATTATCTCAAGTATTTCTTTCATGGTAGTGCCTCGCCGTTTTCCTATGCTTTAAGGGTTAATAGGCTTTGTGTTGTTTTGTGACCGAATGTAAGGTCTCTATATTACAATCAATTTATATATTAAAAAATTCATTTCTTGTTAAAAGCGAGGAAACCAATGGGCAAAGTGAAAACAGCTATCCCAGGGCTTGATGAATTAATAGAAGGAGGTTACGTCGAGAACGACGTTATCCTTGTTACCGGCGGTCCGGGGGCTGGCAAGACCACCTTCGGCATACAATACCTGGTAGGCGGGGTTAATTTATATAACGAGCCCGGGGTACTGGTTATGACGGAAGAGTCGCCATCGAGGTTGATTCGCGATTCATGGCGGTTCGGTTGGGACATTGAGAGATTAATATCACAGAAAAAAATAAAAGTAATATACGCCGACCCTTTCAAGTATACAAAATTTGTAACAGCGCCGGAAGGAGGTAAAGTAAATATTATAGCAGGAACGAAGACCGTTGGCGATATGTTCCAGCAAATTCAAACAGATGTGAAAGAAATAAAAGCAAAGAGGCTTTTCATTGATTCTTTAACATCCCTTAAAATATCCTCAGAACAATCTGAAATCCGGCAGGTTGTTTCTGAGTTTATCAAGAATCTTGAATTTCTTGATTGTACCACCCTGATGACAAGCGAGATATATGCCAAAACCTTCAATGTCGAAGAATATCTCGCGTCCGGCGTCATCAAGCTGCATGTTTTCAGGG
>JBAQYK010000446.1:0-2367 GCA_049299995.1 Candidatus Methanoperedens sp. | reverse complement strand
GCCCTGTGCATCTGCGCCTCAAGCTCCACAATATAATTGAACATATCTTCTTTCGGCGGCAAAGCTTCCGCCTCGGCTCTTGGCTCAACAGCCTTCCGGATAGTCTGCGGCGTAATGCCGTGCACCCGGTTATACTCCCTCTGCCTCTCACGGCGCCTGTTTGTCTCATCAATCGCCCTCTGCATAGAACCCGTAATCCTGTCTGCATACATCACAACCCTTCCCTCGATATTCCTCGATGTCCTTCCTATTGTCTGCAAAAGCGAGCGGTCAGAGCGCAGGAAACCTTCCTTGTCTGCATCCAGGACCGCAACCAGCGCAACCTCAGGCAGGTCAAGCCCTTCCCGCAAAAGATTAATGCCCACAAGCACATCGAACTCCCCAAGGCGCAGGCTCCGTATAATCTCGATTCGTTCAAGCGTCTCTATTTCAGAGTGCATGTACCTCGTCTTAATACCCGCGCTGATAAGGTATTCAGTCAGGTCTTCAGCCATCCTTTTCGTGAGCGTCGTAACCAGTACCCTGTGCCTTTTCTCAGTCCTGGCATGTATCTCTGCCATCAGGTCATCTATCTGCCCTTCCACAGGCTTCACCACAATCTCAGGGTCCACAAGTCCCGTAGGTCGGATAATCTGCTCCACTACCTGCGCGCTGCGGGCGAGTTCATATTCAGCGGGCGTGGCTGAAACATACAATACCTGGTTCACCCTGGAATTAAACTCATCAAACGTCAGCGGGCGGTTGTCATACGCAGAAGGCATCCTGAACCCATATTCAACAAGCGACTCCTTCCTTGCATGGTCGCCTGCGTGCATTCCGCGCAGCTGCGGGAGCGTAACGTGCGACTCATCGATTACAACGAGAAAATCTTTCGGGAAATAATCAATAAGCGAGTACGGCGGCTCACCCGCCCTTCTGCCGTCCATGTGGCGGCTGTAATTCTCGATTCCCTGGCAGTACCCTATCTCGCGCATCATCTCGATATCGAATTTCGTGCGCTGCTCAAGCCGCGCGGCTTCAAGTATTTTGCCTGTGCGTTTTAATTCCCGCAGCCTGCCCTTGAGTTCAGCCTCTATTGATTCAATAGCGGCTTCAATTTTTTCCTGCGGCATCACGAAATGTTTTGCAGGATAGATTACCACTGCCTCATTTTCCCTTATGATTTTCCCTGTCAGGATGTCAAATTCAGCAATACGCTCGATTTCATCGCCGAAAAGTTCTATCCTGATACCGCTTAAAGCGTATGAAGGAAATACCTCTATCGTATCGCCCCGCACCCTGAATTTACCGGCGCTAAAATCCATGTCGTTTCGCTCGTACTGCATGTCCACAAGACGTGAAAGTATCGCCCTGCGTTGCGCTATCTCGCCTTTTTTTAACTGGAGAGACATTTCCTGCCATTCCTGCGGCGACCCGATGCCGTAAATACAGGAAACGCTTGCCACCACAATCACATCCCGCCGCTCAAAAAGGGAGCGTGTGGCAGAAAGGCGCATCCTGTTAATCTCCTCGTTTATGGATGCGTCTTTTTCGATATACGTATCTGTCTGGGGAATATATGCTTCTGGCTGGTAGTAATCATAGTAACTCACAAAATATTCCACCGCATTTTCAGGGAAAAAAGCCTTGAACTCCGAATAAAGCTGCGCTGCAAGAGTCTTGTTATGGGATATCACAAGCGTTGGTCTTTGCACACTATTTATCACATTTGCAACCGTGAAAGTCTTGCCCGAACCTGTCACACCAAGCAATGTCTGGTGCTTCATACCCTGTCCTATGCCTTTGCTAAGTTCTCCTATCGCTTTTACCTGGTCTCCTTTGGGTTCAAAACCGGAAACGAGTTTAAATGACAATGCTGCTCCTAACGAAAAATATTGACGGGTAACTATGATTGTTTTATTCTTTCTTATATTAAAGCACGAACAGTGTGAATAAAATATAACCGATAGTTACCATTATCACAGAATGTTTTAATCCCGATAGAACACTGCCTTCTCCCATAACTCCTGCAATCAAACCCGAGGAAAAACCCTGAATAAGGGCGCCATGGAAAAATATGCGGTTATACATTTCAAGTTTTTCCCTGTTCAGGCTGAGAGGAACCGCCCCTCCCCCCCCGCCACCTGAAACTTTTTCCCCTGCCTTCACCATCTCTGAAAGGAACGTTGTAGAGATTATGTAAATAATCCCGATAAATACAAAGAACGAAATATAAATGATAATTACGTAAATAAACATGTTTACTCTGCGTTCCCCCCTTAATTCCTGCTCGGCGGCTGCGTCTCTTGCTGCAACATTTAACACCTCGCCAATGTCACCGCTTGACTCATTGGCTTTTGTCAATAAGGTCACCGAACGCGACACTAT
>JBAQYK010000445.1:0-2231 GCA_049299995.1 Candidatus Methanoperedens sp. | reverse complement strand
CATATAAACTATCAAACCGAATATCAAGATAAATTGAATTCGGGGAATCAGGACTCCAAATAATAATGAGCTTTACAAAAATATTTATCCTATTACGTCGCTCTCCTTTCTATGCAACAAAGGCGATGCTGTCCTTCGGATTGTGCAGTAAAAAGTGACTGGGAAAAGGAGCTTAAAACAGAGAGCGCTGGTTTTCAAACCAATAAATTTCGTGATGTAAACACTGTGTTAAAAGTCCTGAGCCATCATTCAAGGTTAAAAATAGTGATGATGCTTTTAAACAGGGATCATTGCGTTTGTGAATTAATTTACGTATTAAAAGAGAAACAAAATCTGGTTTCGTACAATCTTGGAATATTAAAAAAATACAGGATGATAGAGTCCTACAATCGTTCAAAACATAAATTCTATAAATTGAATGATAATACAATCGATATTATCAGGTTAATAAAAAATTTAACAGAAAACTGCCGATAATAGGTAGTTATATAAAATTTTTACAAACGGAAAAGATAAGCGGAAAAGTTACTATCTGACAGGTAAATGATATAGACGAGGGGAAAAATCTGCCAATTCCATACTTGCCATGTCAGCCCAAAAAGCGATGATTAAAGAAGAGGCATGAACTAATGAATATGTTTGGAAGTCCGGGAAATGGAAATGAATCGGATGATAATTAAATATATTTAGGGGGGTTTAAATCAATATGCCATTGCTTGAGATTAAAAATATAACATACCGTGTAAAAGAAACGGAAATATTTTCCGGGCTTTCTCTCGCTGTTGAATCCGGGGAAGTCCACGCCATTCTCGGTAAGAATGGGACTGGAAAAAGTACCCTTGCATATCTGGTTATGGGATGCGAGAGTTATATACCAACATCGGGTGAGATACTTTTTGAAGGAAAAGTCATCAATAATCTCAAGCTCCACGAAAGGGCGAAGCTTGGAATCGCTCTTGCATGGCAGGAACCTGTGAGGTTTGAGGGTATTTCTGTCAGGGACTACCTGACCCTGAAGAGCAAAGAAATTGACCCATCTTCTTACCTTGAACTGGTAGGACTCTCTCCTGAACTTTACCTTACAAGAATGATGGATAAAACCCTGAGCGGCGGTGAAAGAAAGAGGATTGAACTTGCATCAGTCGCAGCGCTTGAGCCCAGGTTAGCCGTCCTCGATGAGCCCGATTCCGGTATAGATATGCTCTCGATACAGGATATTATGAATGTTATCGACGCATTAGCGAAAAACGGGACATCGGTGCTTTTAATCAGCCACAGGGAGGAAATTGCGAAGGTCGCGGACAGGGCATCCTTGATTTGTGGTGGTAAAATAATGTGTTCAGGAAATCCTGATAAAGTTGCGCAATATTATAAATCAAGAAAATGTGAGGTATGTATTGGGGAGGAATGTGTATATGTCTGAAGTCGAAGATTTGATGAAGACATTTGAAGAATTCGGGGCAGACAAAGATATTCTTGTAAACAGGGATATTGCGCACCTTGTTGCAAGCGGTCACAA
Organism: Candidatus Methanoperedens sp.; assembly: GCA_049299995.1. GTDB lineage: Archaea > Halobacteriota > Methanosarcinia > Methanosarcinales > Methanoperedenaceae > Methanoperedens. Next base: position 712 of record JBAQYK010000445.1, on the reverse strand, counting down.
AATACTAAGTATGAGGGCTGTTGAAGGGCTGGAAGTCAATGCGGAAGAGACAGTTACGGGGATTGTCGCGAAGGTCAGGGTTCTGGAAGGAATAATCATAAAGAATCCGGTACATCTTTGTTTTGGTATATTTCACAAAAAGGGATTACAGGAGATTAAAATGAACGTGCGGCTTGAAAGAGGGGCTTTTGCAAGTTTTATTGCGCATTGCATATTCCCGAAGGCAGAGAAGGTAAGACACATTATGGATGCGGTTGTTGATATTGGAGAGAGCGCCGAGATGAGATATTCGGAGGTTCATTATCACGGGCTTTATGGCGGAATAGAAGTCATTCCAAAGGCTGATGTGAGGGTTGGCAAAAATGGCAGGTACATTACGGATTTTTCATTGCTCTCAGGGAGAGTCGGGAAATTGGGAATAGATTATACAGTCACGGTTGGTGAAAATGCTGTGACCGAGTTAACGGCAAGGGTGTTCGGTCATGGCAATGATAGTATAAAGATAAAGGAAAAGGTTGTACTCGAAGGTAATAATTCAAGGGGTCTGATAAAAACAAGGATTGCCATTGAGGATAATGCTACGGCTGAAGTAACGGGTATCACGGAAGGCAACGCCGGGGGCGCAAGAGGTCATGTGGACTGCCTTGAGATAGTGAAGGACAGCGCGGTTGGAAAAGCGATACCCATTGTGAAGGTTTCGCATCCCCTTGCG
>JBAQYK010000444.1:0-10286 GCA_049299995.1 Candidatus Methanoperedens sp. | reverse complement strand
GGTTTGGATGGTTCGGGTTCAATGCAGGCAGCGCAGTTACAAGCGGCGGGCTTGCCGTGAATGCGTTCGTGGTTACCAATACAGGCGGGGCGGCTGCGGCGCTGGTATGGATGCTCCTGAGCTGGTACCATAAGAAACCCAGCGTCCTCGGAACAGTAACAGGAGGCGTGGTAGGTCTTGCGACAGTAACTCCTGCTTCCGGATTTGTTACCCCGCTTGCAGCTATCGTTATAGGCGCAGTCGCAGCCGTGTTAAGCTACTATGCCATGCTTTTCAGGATGAAGCGAAACATCGATGAGTCGCTTGATGTCTGGGCATGCCACGGTATAGGCGGGGCATGGGGAGCTATTGCCACAGGCATCTTTGCAACGACCCTTGTGAACCCGGCAGGCGCGAACGGCTTGCTGTATGGGAACAGCGGGCTTCTTATCACGCAGATAATAGCTGTTGCAGTGACCTGGGGTTACTCATTCGTCGTTACGTTTATACTGGCGAAGGTCATAGATGCAACCATTGGTTTACGCGTCGGCGAGGAAGAAGAGGCTGTTGGTCTTGATGTATCCCAGCATGCAGAAAAGGCTTATTCGTGAGGCAATTGGATGAAAAAGATCGAAGCAATAATAAGACCCGAAGTTCTTGATGCTGTTAGAATAGCTCTCGAAGGGAAAGGTATCGTTGGCATGACTGTCACCGAAGTTCAGGGACGCGGGCGCCAGAAGGGCATCTCCCTTCAGTGGCGGGCAGGAGAATACTGCGTAGAATTCCTGCCAAAGATCAGGATAGACCTGGTAGTGGACGATGAACTCGTGGAACCTGCAATAGAAGCGATAACTTCAGTGGCAAAAACAGGCAGGAGCGGCGATGGGAAGATATTCATATATCCTGTTGAAGAGGTCATACGCCTGAGCACCGGAGAGCGGGGAAAGCAAGCAATTTAAATTATATTATCGGTGAGCCGGCAACCAGGCTCCCCACTACGTATCCCAGGATGACCCCTCCGTTCAGGAAGGGAAGACCTGCCTGGGGTTTACCTTTCATGACTAATCCCATTAGCACGGCAAATCCGACAAACGTACCGAGCATGGCGCCAATTGCGGGGATATTAACATGACCGATAAGGGGCAGAGTATAATAGGTTGCCTTTACGAAAAAATTCGCAGATACAACAAGTATGGTGGGCATCACCGCATCTCCCAGTCCCATAAAGAATGCTTCGCGTTCTTCTTTATCGAACTTCTCGGTAAGGAAGGAATATTTCCAGTGTTTTGGTATTACAAGCAGGATAGGAAGCCTCAAATCCATCACGCCCTCCGCAAGCGTAATCATGTGTTTTGTCCTGTATACTGCAATATAATCATACACTAACAGCAGGACAAGTAAAAGCAATGTTGGAATAATAGCGAGCGAAATGCCAAAAATTGAAGCCGCGCCAGCTCCGATTATTACGCCGATGATATCGATAACATACCACTCAGGGAACTTATAAAGGATTACAGTCAAGGCTATTGAAAGTATAAGTGTTAAAATAAAATTTAGTCCGGGTGCTAAAAACACGGAAAATATCGCATAAAAAACATAATATAAAGTTGACCACACTGTAAAAAGGACGAATGCCTGTATCATCCATTTTTTATTCAATTTTATAACTGCCAGTATAAATGCAGTAAATACAAGGATGAGCGCCACCCAGTAAATAACATTGCTTGTAGCTTCAGGATTGGAAAACGCTTTCATATCGTTATCCTCAAAAGGTTTGCTCAGCGCAACCGCAATTAACTGCACAAGAAGCAGCATAAACGCCATGCCTGCAAATGGGATATAATCTTTAATTTTCACATTAATTCTCCGCTCATAATGTATAAAAGGTTCTTAAAACCATTCGTATCTGTATCCAGGCGCTTCCTTTTAAAACACCCTGATAGGTTTTCTTTAAGCAATAGAGTTATCCATTTCCGCAAGTTTGCGTTCAGTGATGTCGCGAAAGATAACGGCAAAAGTTTGTGTATGGATAAGTTATTAAGATAGTAATAATAATTACATTATTGTAGTTTCTGTGGGGATTGAATGACAGGTAATAATCATCTTTCAAAGTTGCTGACAATCATAGTATCGGTATTTTTAATAGGATATTTCCTTGAATCCTACAAAGTCGGGAATGCTTTACTTCGTGATTATTTTCAGATTTCAACAGAGCTTTTACCTCTTATCCTTTCGTTTTCCGTTTTCGTAATGACGTTGTTCGTTTATGAAAAACACAAGGATAACCATTCTTTTTTCCTTGGCTGGGCATTTTTTGTCGTTGGGCTTTTAGACCTGTACCGTATTTTGTCATATCCGTTTATGCCCGATTTCATCAATCCTAACTCTTCACACAAATCAGACATTTTCTGGATCGAGGCACGACTTTTAGCATCAGTTTTATTTCTTGCCAGCGCATATGTTTATAAAGATACGCATCTCTGGCTGCACAACAAATCCGTTCTTTTTGCGTCCGTGTGGGTATTTTCTTTTGCCTCCCTTGCAACCGGGATATATCCGGAATATTTTCCCGAATTGAGAACCCCTGATGGCAATCCTACAAAAATAACAATGCAGTTACTTATTATAGCTTCGTTAATTATGTTCTATGCAAGTTATCTATATGCGATAAGACTGCAAAAGACAGGGCAGAAGTATCTCCTCTGTTTGATATACGGTTTTATTCTCATTGTTTCCAGTAATTTTATATACCTTTTTTATGATTACCCCGGACATCTGCTCAAAGCTTCAGCTTATTACTTTTTATATCTTGGTATATTTAAGTCAACTGTAGAGCAGCCCTACGAAAAGCTTGTTGAAACCGATGAAAAGCGTATCCATGAAGCTGAAGAGAGATACCGCAACCTGTTTAACAATGCCAATGATGCAATCCTGACGACTGATCTTGAATACAGGATTACTTCATGGAACCTGGGCGCTGAGAAGATATTCGGGTGGGCTGCAAATGAGGTCATGGGTATGAAGCTCTCACCTTTATTTTTTGCCCCAACGATGATAGCGGAACAAGAGGAGATTATCCGTAATGCCATGCTGGGCAAGGCAGTCCCGGGAATTGAAACAGTACTTTTGCGCAAAAACGGAACAACGATAAACGTAAGTATGACCCTTTCACCGGTGCGTGATCAAAACCAGAATGTAATCGGCATGTCCGGTATAATCAGGGATAATACCGAGAGCAAGCGTTCGGAAGAGCAGATAAAATCATCGCTTAAAGAAAAAGAAATATTGCTGCGGGAGATTCACCACAGGGTAAAAAACAATATGCAGATAATCTCCAGCCTGCTAAAGCTCCAGGCAGTATATACTAAAGATAAAAAATACGTTGATATATATAAAGAGAGCCAGAACAGGATAACGGCAATGTCTCTCATCCATGAGAAACTTTACCAATCCAGAGATTTTACAAAGATTGACCTTAAGGGATATATCAAGGATCTGGTAACCGGACTGATACAGTCTTATGAAGCAAATCCGGCAAGAATTACACTAAATATAAATGTGGAAGATGTTTCCCTCAGTATTAATACGGCTATACCATGCGGATTGCTAATAAACGAGCTTGTAAGTAATTCATTAAAATATGCGTTTCCTGAGGGCAAACCGGGTGAAATTAAAATATCGCTTCGTTCAATTGATGAAAATAAACTCGAACTGATAGTCAGTGATAACGGTGTAGGAATTCCCCAAAATGTGGATTTCAAAAAATCCGAATCGTGGGGATGGCGTCTGATTACGCTACTGGCTGAAAACCAGCTTCATGGCGACATCAATCTTAACAGGAACAAAGGGACTGAATTTCAAATTAAGTTCAGGGATGTGAAATAATGGCAAAGGCACAGGTATTGGTTGTAGAAGACGAGAGCATTATAGCTGAGGATATACGAATCAGCTTGCAGAATTTAGGATATTTCGTCCCTTCAGTAGTAAGTTCAGGCGAGATGGCAATTAAAAAGGTAAAAGAGAATAACCCTGATATTGTGCTGATGGATATTATACTTCAAGGAGAAATGGATGGAATTGAAGCTGCAAAACAGATACATTTGAATTATGATATTCCGGTTGTGTATCTTACAGCGTATTCTGATGAAAAAATCCTGGAACGCGCGAAAATAACCGAACCTTTTGGATACCTCATCAAACCGTTCAAAGAAAGGGAATTAGAGATAAACATCGAGATAGCCCTCTATAAACACGAAATGGGGAAAAAATTAAAAAAGAGTAAAGAATTCTTCGAGGGTGTTCTGGAAAGTATCGTTAGCGGTGTCTGGGTGACGGATAAAGATGATGTTATCGTATATGCCAATAAAAGCATGGAGGCAGTTACCGGCATTACGCCTCTGCAAATGGAGGGTAAACGAGTATTAGAGTTTCTGGAATTTTTAAAACCCTATTACCTGAGAGCCAGGGAAACATCGCAGCCGTTTTATTATGAGGCAGTTCCCTTTGTTACTGCTGGAGCAGACCTCAAATACCAGTCTGGCTGGTTGATACCTCAAATTAAAAACGGGAATTTTAACGGCATGATTTGCACGATTGAAAGTATTCCAAAGCATACAAAGGTAGAGTAAACACGAAATGAACCGGTTATAAGGTAAAAAAAACAAACTATTTCTTTTATCCGGTAATATATAGGGCGATGATAATAGGAACTTTAGGACCGGAAGGCTCTTTTTCTGAAAAAGCCGCAAAACAGTGGAACAATAAAGCGGAGTTACACTATTATGATGATATTTTTGACACGGTAGACGCGCTTTTGCGAAACGAAGTGGATTATAGCATTGTTCCGATAGAAAATTCTATAGAAGGGTCGATTACACTAACGCTTGACCTTCTTATGGAACAGAAATTAATAATCACAGGCGAGGTAATCGTCCAGATTGAACACTGTCTTTTATCGATAGGAAAACGCGACGAAATTAAAGAAATCATGTCCATTCCCCAGGCATTGTCCCAGTGCAAAAAATACATCAAAAAGAATTTCAAGAATATAGAGGTGCGCTCAACATTGAGCACCTCGCAGGCTGCAAAACTTGCATCGGAATCAAAGGAAATCGCAGCTATCGCATCCAGGGAATCAGCCATGATATACGGTCTGGAAATACTGGATGAGAATATACAGGACATGAACGAGAATTTTACCCGCTTTATCGTAATAGGGAAAGCCGTCCCGCCGCCAACAGGCAATGATAAAACCTCGCTCATTGTTTATCTTGAAAAAAACAGACCCGGCGCGCTATACGAGATTCTCGGCGAATTTGCAAATAAAGGAATAGACCTCACAAAAATCGAGTCGCGCCCGACGAAAAAGGTGCTCGGGGATTATCTTTTTTATATAGACCTGAAAGGGCATATCGAAGACAGGATAGTAAAAGACGCGCTTGGAAAGGTAAAGGGTAAAGTAGGGATGCTCAAGATACTGGGCTCGTATTCTGCTGCAAAATAATCGATGAAAAGTTTTATCCCTTACAAAATCCATATTTGAACAGCATCTCAAAAATGAGTGGTCTATGGATATACAATCTTTAAAACGACTTGCGCTTCTGGGCGCGCATAACAAGCCCGTGGAGCTGTCCTCGGTTGAATTTGCGCCGCACATTGACGGAAGCCCGCAGACAGCGGCGCGAAAGCTTAAAAATCTCGAAGATGAAAAACTTATTTCACGCCAGATTTTGCATAAAGGACAATTGATATCCATAACAAAAAAGGGAATTTTTGCGCTGCAAAATGAATTAAATGATTACCAGGAGATTTTTTCAGGGAATGGAAGCATAAAAGTCCTGAGCGGTAAAGTGATTACAGGGCTGGGCGAAGGACAATATTACATTTCCCTGGAAGGATACAGGGCGCAGTTTCGGGAAAAACTCGGATTTGACCCGTATCCGGGCACATTGAATATAAAACTTGATCCGGAGAGTATTGAATTGCGAAAAAGAATAAGCGCAAATACCAGGATTCTGGGATTTACAGACCAGAACAGGACGTTCGGAAGCGGCTCCTGTTTTAATGTCAGGATTTCCGATATTAAAGGAGCTGTAATCACTCCCGAGCGAACGCATTATCCTGAAGATATAATTGAAGTAATTGCGCCTTTGAACCTGAGAGATTACTTGAATATCAAGGACGGAAGCGTTGTTAATGTGGAAGTAATAAAATGAGCTTTGATAAATCCGGGCAAGCGGGAGCATGTGTGCGCGCAGAGCTGAGCGATGCGCAGGTTATTGAAAAGGCAATTGAAGCTTTGCGAAAAGGCAGAATGATACTCCTGTTCGATGCTGATGACAGGGAAGGTGAAACCGACCTGGTAATCCCCGCGCTTGGCGCGACACCTGCCGACATTGCCCTGATGCGCCGCGATGGCGGAGGGCTGATATGCGTTGCGATTCATGCAGAAGCAGCAGACAGGTTGGGACTGCCTTTCATGTCAGATGTGTTAAGAAGCGTTTCTTTAAACGGTCATAAGTCTTTGCGTACACTTGTGGAAAAGAAAGGCGATATCACTTATGATTCACGTTCCTCGTTCTCGCTGTGGGTGAACCACAGGGATGTTTTTACAGGAATAACCGATAACGACAGGGCTCTTACTATCCGTAAGATTGGCGAGAACGTAGAGAGAGCATTAACCGGGGAAAAAGTTGATTTTGGAGACGAATTCAGGTCTCCGGGGCATGTCGCCCTGCTTCGTGCAGCATCGGGTCTCCTGAGTGAAAGGTGCGGTCAGACCGAACTGTCCATAGCGCTGGCATTGAGGGCAGGGATATGTCCCTCTATGGTAGTATGCGAGATGCTTGATGAAAAAACAGGGCGCTCTCTTTCAAAGGATGATGCAAGGAAGTATGCTCGCAGGCATAATATGCCGTTTATAGAAGGAAAAAACGTCCTGTAAATTTATCTCAGGCTTCCGCGAACACTACTACCACCAGCACTGCGAGCCGCACCCAGGGGTTTCTGGGCTTTCATGTCCCATGTATTGTCTAATACGGCAGATTGTATTTTTCCTTTTTCCAGAGTGATTTTAGCGGAATGGTTGGTGATTACAGCATCCTCCGAAGTATTCTTTCTATCCCCGTATCCTGAATTCCTGCTCTGGTACTCGAAAGTGAATTCCCAGCAATACGAGCACTGTGATAGTATTGTTTCACTTAATTTGAATGTTTCAGATATGCCGTCAAATTTATATGTTGCCTCATTTTTTATAAAATTTGTGGCAATTAAAGCATTACCCTCTTTTGTATAATTGAGTGAAAAATATGCTATATTTAAGGCAATTATTAAAAACACTACCGTTATTATTAATAGTTTAGTTCTTTTCATGCAGCTTCAAATATTTTGCCCCACTCCTTTTTACAGAAGGTTATTTTGTCAATTCTTTCAGGCGTTTGATGCTTGCCATCATAGCCTGTGACTCTTTTTTCTTCTGGTTTTCAAGATGTACTATGATTGAATCAATACTGGTCTTGAGCTGGTATATCTTATAGGGTCTGCCTTTTCCTGGTTTTTTCTCTTCCCTTTCGTTAATCCAGCCAAGCTCTTCCAGTTCACGCATTGCAATACTGACTTCCGGCTGCCTCAAATCCGAGCCCATTTCAAGGTCTCGCGAGGTGACTTCTTTGACATTTTTCAGGTAAGTAAGTACCTTTGCCACATTTCTCTTTAATCCCAAATCAATAAGGGTATCAGCGAATTCTTCATCCGCTTTGTCAAGAACATTAACCGATAGACTTTTCATAATATTTCACCCTTGCATTAAATGTATTCATTAAATATAAATCTTGCGTTTTAATAAAATATTTAAAAGAAAAGTACAGGAATTCATCATCGTTGCGGATGGCGAGCCAGCATCAAAATACATATATATCTATGAGTTTCCTATGAGGGTGGGATTCACATGGAGCTATTGATATATTTCAACGGGAAATTTGTGCCAAAACAGGAGGCAAGAACCTCCATATATGATCATGGTTTCTTATATGGGGACGGCGTTTTTGAAGGCATCAGGGCATATAATGGCAGGGTATTCAGGTTAGACGGGCATCTTGACAGGATGTACGATTCTGCAAAAGCAATAGATTTGAAAATTCCTCTTTCAAAAGAAGAGATGAAAAAAGCCATTATTGAAACAATGAAGAAAAACAACCTGAAAGACGCTTATATTCGTCCAATAGTGTCACGGGGAGATGGCGACCTGGGACTTGACCCCAGGAAATGTCCCAAACCCAATGTTTTCATCATAACGCAGGAATGGGGCGCCATGTACGGCGACCTGTATGAAAAAGGTCTGACTGCAATTACAGTAGGCATCAGGAGAAACGCGCCCGATACCATGCCCCCGAACATAAAATCATTGAATTACCTGAACAACATCCTGGCTAAAATCGAAGCAAACGCAAAAGGCGGCGACGAAGCAATAATGTTCGATATCCATGGTAATATTTCGGAAGGTTCAGGGGATAATATTTTTGTGGTAAAGAACGGCAGGATTATCACCCCGCCAACGCTTAATAACCTCCGGGGAATAACAAGGGCAGCAGCAATCGAACTTGCCAGAAATGAGGGGATAGAAGTATCGGAAACCAATATGGGTATATTCGATATTTATACGGCGGATGAGGTTTTTGTGACCGGGACTGCGGCAGAAATAGCGCCGATTACCAAGATAGACGGGCGTTTAATCGCTGACGGAAAGCCCGGTAAGCTCACAAAAAAGTTAATGGCTGCCTTCAAGGAGTTAACAAAAACAGAAGGCACGCCAATTATTTAGTATTATAGTTCCCTGACGATGTGAATATTCGAGAACGGTATATAGTGTTTCTTTCCTGCGTTTTCTCCTTCAAGCGGGAAAAACACAAGATACTGCTCGTTTTGTTTTACCTCTATGACATTTGAATTCGTGACCCATTGATCGAATGCCATTTTGCCGTCTTCAGCTAAGTATCTCCTTGATTCTATGACATATTTTCGTTCTGGCATGTTTCCTCCTTTCATAACAATTTTGTAAATGATGGTATTTCAATGTTACTGAAAGGGTTCAAACAAGAATCTGTGCTGCCCCAATAATAGTAATCGTAAGCATAAGAATAAAAACGTCAGAGGCGCCGATGTTTTTCTTACTTACATACACATGCGCATCCGCGCTGTAGCCCCGGCAAAGCATACTCTGGTAGGTTCTTTCTCCCTGTTCGTATGAGCGCACAAACAGTGACCCGATGGTGTATCCCACCTGTTCAAGAGTCCATTTTCTTGGTACTCTCTTGTTCCATATTTCAAAACAACGGGTTTTTTGCGCAGTCCTAATCCTGCCCAGCATGTTCCAGAACACGAAGAGGTAGCGCACCATCATGGTAAAGAGCAGCGCAAGTTCTTTCGGCAAACCGAGCCGCCGCGCTGAGGAGACAAGTTCGCTCATGGGTGTGGTGGATGAGAGAAGTATTACAGCGCTTATGCACACGAGGAATTTTGCAAGTATGATGGCGCCGAAAATCATGCCTTCCCGGGTCATTTCAACCCCAAGTGGCAGTGTATAAAGCACTGTAAAATTTGGTATAAACGGTTGTTTCAGGAACGGCTGGAGTGCTGCAATTCCAAAGCCAAAAGGAAGTACTATTGCGAACCGCAGCGCAATGTAGGAGAACTCAAGTTTTGCAAGCAAAAGGAGTATGATGATGTAAACTTCGAGCGTTCCGAGTTTCATGAAATTAAGAGTATCCAGACGGGGAAGGGCGACTGCGTACACTATAATTGCGAGGGTTATAAGAATTTTAATCCTGCCGTCTATATGATGGATAATGGACTTTTTGTAGGTCTCACGCTCAATATCGGTGAGGGAGATATGCATTTTATTTCACGACCCTGAGCAGTTCATCCCTTGCTTCTTCAAGTGTGAATCTTACGTTTACTGGAATGCCTTCTTCCTGCAGCATCTCCATGAGCTGAGCCACGATTGGCAGGCGCAGGTGGGTTTTTTTAATAAGTTCAGGAGTTGAGAATATTTCAAGCGGTGTCCCGTCGCCTATGATTTTGCCCCGTGACATGATGCATACCCTGTCCGCAAGTAACGGCACTATATCAACTTCGTGCGTGGCTGTGATTATTGTTATACCGAGATACCTGTTCATCTCGTTTATGAGCTTGATGAGGCGTATCGCGCCTCCGGGGTCAAGACCGGCTGTGGGTTCATCAAGCACGAGAACCTCGGGCTGCATCGCAAGTATACCTGCCATTGCGACCTTCTTTTTCTCACCCGTGCTTAA
>JBAQYK010000443.1:0-5482 GCA_049299995.1 Candidatus Methanoperedens sp. | reverse complement strand
TTCATCACGCACCGTGCTTGTGCCCAGCGTAAACGGCGAAGCCAGAGCGATAATCAGAAGGCTCAGGATAATTATACGGGAGATTATAAGCGCCCTTGGGACGCCTTTCCTGATGGCGTACCATCCGGCAAGAACCACAGGGCTGATAAGCAAAAGAACAAGGGGATTTGCAAGCTGCGGGATATCCATTACAGCTCACCTCTCCATCGCAGGTAAACCATTTCAAGCACAACAAGGAATATTCCAGCCATTATGAGATATACATCAAGGTGTTTGGGCTTCCGGATAGTTTGGACATTGTATGGTATCTCCTTCTGTTCTGCCGCCGGCGCAGAAATGCCGCCGCCTGCAAGGTTTGATTCCCGCTCATCGTACAGGTTTACAGCGGTGTTCTTATCAGGCAGTTCATAAATTCCCACTTCATCAAGCAGCAGGAGGTCTGTTGTCACGCTGTCGCCAGGCGTTTTTATGGTCTGGGTAGCTGGCAGTTTTATGAACATCCCTGTCTTTGCGTTATATTCGCTCACATCAAGGCTTCCGCTTATCCATTCCAGCATCTGCTTCCAGAAAAGCGGATAAGCAGGGTTTGCATGGAAGTCATTCCAGACATTTTCATTAAGCGGGTCGTAAATATTCTCTCCCTGCGGATCAGCAAGCCCTGAAAAAATCACCATGCCTTTCCCGAACTTCCAGTAAGCCAGTATTGTCGATTTATCCCCTCCTTCAACAAGCGATACCGCGCCCCTTTTCGCTTGCGCCTTGAAATGTTTCTTGACATCTGTTTTTTCGATGCCGATGCCCTCGGTAATCCTGCTCGGCTGGGCAACGTTTAGCGATGTCTTATTGGAGAGGGCGCCAAGTTCAACAGGCAGCAGCTCCATGTCCTGCAAGCCCGATGATGCGATTATAACCGCATTCCCCCCTCCTGTTACATAATCAGACAGGCTTTTTACCGCTTCAGGCGGCAGGGCAGAACTCACAAAGACTGTGGAATAACCTGACAGCGCAGGGATGTTTTTCGTGCCTGTTTTTTTAACTGTGGTGTACGGTATAAGACCGAGGGCGGTAACGGACGGGGACTTTGCATTATCCGTGACATAAAGAAGGTCTCTTTTTACTGATTCAGGTATGATTACATAGGCATTGTTATCAACAGGAAGGGCATCATCAACGTTAATTGAGATTTTCGTCGTGCCCGGCGCAAGGCTGCTGATGGCGAAATACTCGCTTGACTGCCCTTTGAGGTTAAGGGGGCTTGAAAGCACGTTCTTGCCGTCTGTTGTAACATCGATTCTGACATCCTCTGCCTCTTTATTAAAGTTTTTAACGATTATCTTATAATCCCCGTTTGATTCAAACCAGCCGTTCACGATGCCTGTGTTGTCCGTCCTTCCGGTTATTGTCACAAACTCGGTATTGATGCCGTTGGCTTCAGCCAGCTTCTTTGCAACCGCAGGGTCATCCCCGCTCCAGCTTGTAAAATCAGAGAGAACTACAATCCTCCCGCCTTCGGGAAGCATCCGCCTGCCAAGGAGAATGGCGCTTGACAGGTCTGTGCCTGTGGCTTTTGCCTTTAACTTTTTAAGCGCATCAGATGCGCTACCCGAAGGCGCTTCCTTCATCACCATCACAGGCACGCTTTCAGCAAGAATGAGCGTGTTCTTGGCGCTTAGGAATTTATCCGCCTCTACGACTGCCCTGCTGAACTTCCCGTCAGCCTGCATGCTGGCTGATGCGTCAAGGACAATGACGGTATGACCCCCTCCCGCTTCCTCATTTGCCATAATAAAAGGAACGGCGACAGCAAGGGATACCAGTGTCAGCACAAGCAATTGTATCAGGAACAGCGGGTCTTTGAGGAATTTCCTGAAGATATTAAGCCGTTTCTTTTTTTCGATGTCAAAAAGGAACATTAGCGAAGGGATTTTTATCTTGAGCGGTCTTGGGCGCAGTAAATATATGATTATCAGAGGGATGATAGAAAGAAGAGCATACAGTCCAATCTCGTTTGCGAATTGCACAGGATTGGCGTATAATACATCAAGCAGACTCATTTTTAACCTCTATTTTATCCCTTTCACTTCTCGCTGGCTCACAACCTCGAATATGGCATCAAATACCGGTTTATCCGTAGTCACCGTATGAAAATCCGCTCCCACCTGGTTGCATGTCTCTTTGATTTTCGCTATATGGTCATTGAGGCGTTTCTCATATTCTGAACGTAAGCGCGGGCTGGTGTAGATATCCATTTTCCTGTCGGTTTCAAGGTCAATCAATCTTGCTTCCCCGCCGAGGTCAAGTTTTCTCTCAACAGGGTCAAGAACCTGTATAAGTACCAGTTCATTATCCCCGAGCCTGAATATCGCATTTTTAATAGCATTGGTATCTGTCATGAAATCCGAAATAATAAACACAAGCGATCTTGATTTTATGATACTTGCGTACTTTTCCATGCAGTAATCAAATCGGGTTTTCCCGATGAGCGTGGCGCTGTTGAGAAGGTCGATGGTCTGCGAGAGATATTTCCTGCCCCGTTTTGGTTTTGTGATGTTTACTTCCTCGGCAAAAGTGGACACGCCAAACTTCTCGTTATCCTTGGTCACAAGATAGGCAAAACCAAGCGCAAGCATCGCCGCATACTCGAATTTGTTGCGAAAATCCATGCTCTTGCTGGTATCAAGAAGTATGTGCGTTGTAAGGCTCTTTTCCTCTTCGAATTCCTTGACATAGAGTTTCTCGGTGCGCCCGTACACTTTCCAGTCTATTGTCTTGAAATCGTCCCCCTGCGTATATTCGCGATAGCTCACAGGCTCCATGCCCCTGCCCTTCAGGATAGAGCGGCGGCTTCCACTATAGGCTGTAGAAACGCGCTTTCGTACCATGAACGAGAAGCGGTCAAGCTCCTTAAAGAATGATGTGTCAATCATAAAGCGACACCTCGCTTTATGCGGTGTCCACGTATGGCGAAGCCATACGTGTCTGCGAAGTAAAGTGGCGCGACGGTTTTCATCTATTTCACGGTTTTCAGGATATTGGAAACGACCTGGTCGGTTGTCATGCCCTTGCGTTCTGATTCAAACGTAAGAATAACCCTGTGGCGAAGCACAGGATAAGCCATGGTATCGATATCTTCCGCGCTCACGTAATTCCTGCCCCTCACCAGCGCCCGCGCTTTTGCTGCAAGGATGATGCCGATTGATGCGCGGGGCGATGCGCCGTATTCTATATGCTCGCCCTTGACACGAGTCGCTGCTACAATGTTGATTGCGCGGTTCTTGATATCATCTGCAATCGGGACATCGCGTGTGAGTTTCTGGAGTTCAAGCACCTCGCTCTTTGAAACCACCTGTTTTACTGTAGGCGTAATATTTTTCGTGTACCTGTTAACAATCTCTTTCTCGTCCTCTAAACTTGGATAATCCATTAAAATTTTGAGCAGGAACCTGTCAAGCTGCGCCTCAGGAAGCGGATACGTCCCTTCCATCTCTATGGGATTTTGCGTGGCAAGGATAAAAAAGGGTTTGTCCAGGGGATAGGTCTTATTCCCTATGGTGACCTGTTTTTCCTGCATAGCCTCAAGCATGGCGCTCTGCGTTTTGGGTGATGCCCTGTTAATCTCATCCGCTAATACAATATTCGCGAATACGGGTCCGGGCTCGAAGCGGTACTGTTTCTTGCCTCCTACGTCCTCGATGATATAAGTGCCTGTGATATCCGAAGGCATAAGGTCAGGAGTACACTGTATCCTGTTAAATTTCAGGTCAAGCGCTTTTGATAACGTGCTTATGGTAAGGGTCTTGGCAAGCCCGGGGTTGCTCTCCACAAGCGCATGGCTGTTGCAAAGAATCGCTATCAACATATGTTCGATTGCTTCATTCTGCCCGACAATTACTTTCCCTATCTCATCAAGAAGTTCCTTGAAAATCCCTTTTGAGCTTTTATATGTCTCATTACTCATGTTTTAACCTCGTTCATATCTTACTCCGTTCAACTGCATAATTTTCGATTAATTTCTTTTCGGTTTCGGTTTTTTTCATAAGGATACTGTATCCGCCATCAGAAACATTGGAACCGAGAACATCCACGGGAAAAGCTGCCGAGCGAATGAACTGGTACATTGTCTGGCTTGCGTCCCTTACTTCAAAACCTGTTCCCATGCCTGAATAAAGCGTTAAGTCGATATTCTTGCCTTCAATGGATGCGATTTTAGGTTTACCAAAGATGTCGCCTCCGCCTTTGGCGCCTACTTTATCCACATTTTCGGGGCGCCCCACGACCTGCATGGTTTCGTTCGTGCCATCGCCCGCCGTCCCCGTAATGGCGCTGGTTATATTAGTTATACTATCTACCGGAATGGTGTATTTTTCAGGGTCTAATGAAACCGTGGCAACTCCTGAAATAAATATAGTTGTTATTAAAAGTTTTAAGACTATTTTGCCTGCCGGCAGAAGATGCGAGGACGAGACATTTGCCAGCAAAGAAGAAACATCATCTTTTAGCGAATCAACTATTGCATTGGTTTCATCCTTGCTGTCGTACGCTGTCCTGAGTTTCTCCTTTAACTCAATATGTTTGCGCTCTATTAACATATTAACATCGATTTTCCCGTCTTTTTTGTGCAGCATTAAAGCAATGATTATTGCAATAATGAATGCCGTAACAGGAGGAACGAACTTAACCTGGAATGGCAGGTAAAAAGTGGATTTATTTAAGAAATACTCAACCTGGAAGATTATGAAAATTGCATAAAAGATGCTGAAAACCGAGATTAAATCCAGAAGGAAAAGAAAACGCATGCGCTTGGAAAATCCAGACCTGATTTTTAAGAGCCTGTCCAGGAAATCATTCATTCAGCCACCTTCTACGACTTCATTGGCATTAATTATATTAAGGCTTGGGGATAATCTCCCACCATGGACGACAAAATACGGCTTCTTACCGGAAAATCGGGTGAAAAAGATGTCTTTATAGACGCACAGGAACTGGTTACCGGAAGAACCTGCGTAATAGGTCAAAGCGGGAGTGGTAAAAGTTATTTGATTGCGGTGCTCTGCGAGCAGCTCTTGCAAAATAATATCGCTTTTTGCATAGTTGATACAGAAGGAGAGTATTTCTCTTTGAAGGAAAAATTCCAGATGCTCTGGGTTGGCGGGGAAGAAGCTGATGTAAATATCGAAATTGATTTCTATGACCTCATAACAAAATCAATAAGAAATAACGTCCCCCTGATTCTGGATGTGTCGGATGTTCTTGACCAGAGAAAAGTTGTTTCTGATTTTGCATGTAAATTGTATGAAATAGAAAACCAGGTAAAGCAGCCTTATTTATTGATAGTTGAGGAGGCTGACAAATTTGTCCCGCAAAGCAAGGATTCATTAAAAGAGATCGAGGAGATTTCAAAAAGAGGCAGGAAAAGGGGTCTGGGTCTGCTTGTCGCCACCCAGAGACCGTCGCTTGTAAATAAAAATGTCCTCTCCCAGTG
>JBAQYK010000442.1:0-3950 GCA_049299995.1 Candidatus Methanoperedens sp. | reverse complement strand
CTCATCGCCCTCCTTGAGCGCAGTCACAGGCACGGGCTTCCCATCGGCGCCGACAAGCTTTATCGTCTCTGCATTCTGGAGCAGGGTCTTTATCTTCGTTCCTTCCACCTCAGCCTCCACGAGCATCAGGGGGCGGCGCTCAATCTTGACCCGACCCACAACAGCAGGGCGCGTTTCGCCTTCCGAATCAATTATCAGCACCTCATCGCCCGAAGCAAGCTCTGAGAGGTAGCGCGTCTTCTCGCTAACCCTGATATAGGCATGAACCGCGCCTGCGTTCACCCTGAACGGGCGCGCGGCAACGTACGGGCTTTCCTCGGATTCCGAGTGAACAAGGAACAGCCCGTTGCTCTGTGAACCTATGAGCATCCCTTCCCCGGGAACCATGAGCGAGGCAGTATCCACGCACACCCTGTCGCCCATGCCGACCTGTTTTACCTTGGTCACAGTGGCTTTTACAAGGGGTATTTTCTCCATCCCAGACCTGTCACGCACTGCAATGACTTTCTTTATCTCGGAGAGATTATCGGTATCAAGCAGCACCCCGTCCGAGCCGTGTTCCAGCGTCTCAAGCGCAAGTTTTGCTTCCTCTGCATTCCGGACTCCTGCGATTATCTCCACGTCAATCTTCTGGAGCCCAGCTATCAGGTTCTCAAGCGGGATGACCTTCCAGTCCGTGCCTATCACAATCAGGTAATCGCATGATTTCCCAAGTTCGACCGCGAACTGCTCGTATTTCTTATTCTTTATGACAACAAATCCGGCAACGGTCTTTCCTTCCCTTGTTAAATGCTGCGCCTTAGCGATATCCTCGGAATCTGAAAAATTGGATGGCAGTTTGCTTGTCCCGTCACCTTCGCTATCTATACCAACGACCACGATATCGGCATCTTCTGTCGGCGCGGCGGTCTTGATATTTCCAAGCTCTCTAACTCTCTGTACATCATCGGCGTTCAGGAGTACGGCATCGGCTCCGGATTCAAGCCCTGTGGTGATAAGCGGTTTGTTATCCTCCCATGTACCGCCGTCTGCTTTTATCCAGACGTTTTTCTCTTTTTTCACCGCAGAGCCTCCATGGCATCTTCAACGCTTGCGCCTTTATGGACTACAAGCGTCAGGGCGCGCGTCATTGCAGTGGGATTTTCATGCTGGAAGACGTTCCTGCCAATCGCAACGCCTCTTCCTCCGGCATCTACTGCGGCGCGCACCATAGCGAGGAACTCCTCGTCCGTATTTGCCTTGGGACCTCCTGCCATCACCACAGGTACGGGGCAGCCTTCCACAACAGTCCTGAACGTATCAATATCGCCTGTGAAATTTGTCTTTATGATGTCTGCGCCCAGTTCCGCACCCACACGCGCAACATGCGCCACAAGTTCGGCGTCGTTTGAGTTCTTGATATCCTTTCCGCGCGGGTACATCATCGCAATAAGCGGCATTCCCCATATATCGCAATATTCAGCGACAGAGCCCAGTTTTTTCAGTTGTTTGGCTTCAGTCTCAGACCCGATATTGACATGAACGCTCACGGCGTCGGCTCCCATTTTCACCGCTTCTTCCACTGTGCAGACCTGCACTTTGTCGTTGGGGTCTGGTCCGAGCGACGTGGACGCGCTCATGTGTATGATAAGCCCGATATCGCGCCCGTATCCGCGGTGACCGTGCTTTGCCATTCCTTTCTGCAAAAGAACTGCATTGGCGCCGCCGTCAGCCACTTTGTTCACCATATCCGCAAGATTGACTATACCACTTATGGGTCCCATGGATATTCCATGGTCCATAGGAATGATGACCATGTTCCTGCTTTCCCTGTCCATTATCCGTTCAAGTCGTATTTTTTTACCGATTTCTGACAATTTAATCACCTTTTATTAAATTCATGTTAGTATGTGACAGACTAACATGGTTATGACGATATATATAATTAACGCATTTCTGTGAGCGAAAAACTGAGGTTTGGTATGCATGAACAAACCTGTGGACTCAGGACAGGTAATTATAAAGGATTTACTATGTATGGAAGTAAATACTGAACTATGTCCCTGTCAGAAATCATACAGAAAAAAATCCAGCAAAAAGGCGCTATTTCATTTTGCGATTTCATGGAAATGGCGCTGTATTACCCTGAGCTTGGATATTACACCTCTTCCAGAGAAAAAATCGGAAAGACGGGGGATTACTATACAAGCCCCAACCTGACCCCAGTTTTCGGGGAAATGATAGGCAGGCAGCTTGAAGAGATGTGGCATATCCTTGGCGGGAAAGAGTTCACCGTTGTAGAGATGGGGGCTGGTATGGGTCTTCTTTCCTCGGATGTACTTTCATATCTTAAAAAAAATGAGGAGCTGTATGAAGGTCTCAATTATTGCATAATCGAAAAAAGCCTGGCAATGCGGGGAGAACAGAAAAAACGGTTATGTGAAAAAGTTAAATGGTACAATTCTATAGAAGAGCTTTCAGGGTTTAGTGGATGTGTGTTTTCTAATGAGCTTGTGGATGCATTTCCCGTGCATCTGGTCGTAAAGGAAAAAGAACTCATGGAAGTCTTTGTGGATTATAAAAATAGTTTTATCGAGACCCTAAAACCTGCATCGAGTGAACTTAAAAAATATTTTGCCGAACTGGGGGTAATGCTGCCGCAGGGATACAGGACAGAGGTAAACCTTGACGCGATAAAATGGATAAAAGAAATCGGGGCATCTCTGAACGTTGGATTTGTCATTACAATAGATTACGGCTACCCGTCTTTTGAATTATACCAGGAATACAGGAACAGGGGGACGCTGATGTGCTATTATAAGCATACCACGAATGAGACGCCGTTTGAGCATATCGGGGAGCAGGATATTACCTCTCATGTGAATTTCTCGGCACTTCTTCACTGGGGCAGCAAAAACGGGCTGAAACTATGCGGTTTTACAGACCAGTCGCATTTCATGATGGGGCTCGGGATTGAAGAATACCTGAAAAAATTACAGGAAAATGAACCTGAAAATTATCTTAGAAAAATGCTGCCGGTAAAGACCCTGATGATGGAGATGGGGGAAACTTTCAAAATCCTGGTACAGAAGAAAGGAATAGAATGCCAAGAGATATCAGGTATAAAATTCACATGCCGCTGGAAGATATAGGGAAAACGCGAAAAAATATTCGAATTCTACAGTCAAAACTCTTAACTATTTTGCAATAATAATAGAAAACATGGATAATGCTGTTGAGATAATTGCTCTATTGAAAAAAGAATATCCGGATGTAAAGATAGCTCTTGATTTTTCAAATCCGCTTGAACTCCTGATTGCCACCATCCTTTCGGCGCAAAGCACTGATAAGCAGATAAATAAAGTCACAAAAACCCTTTTCAAAAAATACAGGACGCTGCAGGATTATGTGAAAACCCCGCAGGAAGAGCTTGAAAAAGACATCTACTCGACGGGTTTTTACAGGAACAAGGCAAAGAACATCAAAAAATTGTGCGAGATTCTTGTGGATAATTTCAATTCAAAAGTACCCGATACAATGGAAGACCTTATCACGCTGCCCGGGGTTGCCAGAAAGACGGCGAACATCGTATTATCGGGCGCTTTCGGGAAAATCGAGGGGATAGCTGTGGATACGCATGTGAAAAGGCTATCTTTCCGGCTTGGCTTGTCGGCGAACACCGACCCTGAAAAGATAGAAATAGACCTGATGAAGATTGTACCGAAAAATGAATGGGATGTTTTCGCGCTTCGGCTGATACAGCACGGAAGACAGGTTTGCGATGCTAAGAAACCAAAATGTGAAGCTTGCACCTTGAATAAGCTGTGCCCGAGCGCTTTTACTTTCGGGTGATGTCATGCCGCTTGATGAATATAATAAATTGAGGGATTTTTCAAAATCGCCTGAACCGAAAGGCGCCCTTTTACCGCATGCAGGGAATATTTTTGTAGTCCATGAACATGATGCCACAC
>JBAQYK010000441.1:0-2322 GCA_049299995.1 Candidatus Methanoperedens sp. | reverse complement strand
GTTCAACAACATTCACAGTTGACTTGCTGAACTGTTGTTTTGCGTTCCTGCCGCCAGAGTGGGGAATTACTATCGGTGAGAGATTAATATATCCTTTGACGCTTGGGTCTTTAACCTCTACTTCAGTAAAATCCCATTTCCCGAATAATTTCTGCATATTATCTCACCGGTTTTTCCTTCTTACCAATTACCATCTGTCTTAAATTTACATTGTTCACAGCTACCACTTTCCAGCGTACGCCCGGTATATCTCCCATAGCGCCGCCCATCCTGCCGCCTATCCGTTCAACGATCACTTCATCATGTTCATCAATGAAATTGACCGCGCCGTCGCCAGGGCAGAATGCCGATATCTGTTTCCCGTTTTTAATAAGCTGCAAGCGTATACATTTCCGGATTGCGGAATTGGGCTGCTTTGCTTCAATGCCAACTTTTTCAAGCGCAATGCCCCGTGCCTGTGGTGCTCCCCCGAGGGGGTCTGCCTTTACATCCAGATTGAGTGCTCGCCTGCTGTAATCGCCGTCGCTCCATCTAAAATTTTTGCTGTCGCTCTTTAGTTTGCGAGCCGCATATAATCCTTTTCCCATATTTTTTTCCTCTCATAGACCCCGCATTAAAATGCGGGAACTCATTGTATAATCACATCGTTTATATTATGATGCCTTAAGGAGAGCTTTTTTACCTTTTCGATATTTTTGCCGTCTCTCCCGATGGCAAGCCCCTTCTCTTTAGTAAGAACTTCTACATAAGCTATACGCTTGTCATCACTAACTGATATAGTTACATTCTTTACCGAAATAGGATGAAACGCATTTTTTACGAACTCAGCAGGATCATCCGAGTGTTCAATTATTTCAACATGTTTGCCGATAGCTTTCTTAACGCGATTTATGTGGTCGCCGCCTTTGCCTATGGCTAACCCCATATCTCCGTTCCTGACTACAAACAACAACCTGTTGTTTTCGAGATCCTCATAACAATCCCTTGCCCTGGCTCCGGTCAGGCTTTCAAACAATGCGATATACCTGATACCATCTGTGCTCAGCTTTACTTCACTCTTGGATGAAACCATTGATAATCACTCCTTATTAGGCATTTTCATCAAAAACCGTTGCGCCGCTTTACTTCGCAGACACGTATGCCCGCAGGCATACGTGGATACCGCATAAAGCGAGGTGTCGCTTTTTGATGAACCCACAGGTAATCACTCCTTTTTAGGCATTTTCATCAAACACTCATGTTCTTTAAAGAGAGAATCTCAGACTCCCCCATCTCCAGCACTGCAAGCACAGCAATCGAAAAGGGTTTACCACATGCAACCCCAAGGTCAACTCCTGTTCCCGGATAATTAATTACAGGTACATTTTTTATTTCGTTTTTTATTTTTTCGGGACAATTAGAAGACACCACAATAACCTGAGCCTTACCATTTTTTACAGCAGTTTTTGTTTGTCTTCCACCGATTACTGCTTTATCTGTCGATAAAACGTTTCGCAGTACTTTATTTATATCACTTTCCATACTTATTCTCCTTTATGCAGCTTTTTTTGCAATCAATTTAACATTTCCGGTACCTAATCTTATTGGCTGCCCGACTATTACATTTTCGGTTACTCCTCTTAGCTCATCAACGTCTCCACGCATGCCCGAATCCAGCAGATGGGTGACAGTCACCTCAAATGCAGCCCTTGCGAGAACGCTTGCTTTTTCGCCGGATATACCGTGTCTGCCGATTGGTTTTACATCGCCGTCAACGGTCATTATATCCGCTACCAGCATGATATGCCGCACATCTACAGTAAGACCCTGTTCTTTAAGCGTTTCCGTGGCTTCGTGTATCAAGGCAGCCCTTGCAGCCTCTATACCCATCACTTCAAATATTTCATTGACATTGTTTGTCCTGGTTCTTGTGGCATCGATCCCCTCTATTGCCAGCACTTCTTTAAGCACCGACCCTTCAGTGTATAAGACATATTCCCCGCTTTCTTCTTTTCTTATAACAACTCTTTTTATTCCTTTAATGCCTTTCAATATTATAGATTGTACACTTTTAACAAGCTGGAGCAATTGCCTGTATGATGGTTCCTCGGGCGCCAGTATCAGGGTATCACCATTAATCTCAGCAGATATGCCAAGTTCTTCTTCAATTTTAGCTGCCACCTCTTCTGAAGTCATATTCCGCTGAACGAGCGATTTTTTATTCAGCTCGATGATTAGTTTCATTTCAGTTATGTCTGTCGACATGCTGCCCAGCACTGTAATATTAGTGGCTTCTATTTTCCATGCGAGTTCCCGCGCTTTATCCCTGTCGTATGCATACTC
>JBAQYK010000440.1:0-1541 GCA_049299995.1 Candidatus Methanoperedens sp. | reverse complement strand
GTAATAGAAAAAAGCAAGAAGCTTTTACCAGGGTTTGCGATTATGACTTGAAGAGGTTGTGTTATCTCAAGTATCTTGAAAATATAGATATCCGGGTGTGGGGTTAAGACAATTTTGTCCCAAAGCCAATATAATGATAACATTTATATCTAAAAAAGCCTATCTATAATATTAATTTGGAGGTATGACTGATGGACAATTTTATTGAAAAAAATCTGGTGTCACTTATAGCACAGGGTATAAATTCTTCACAAAATGAACTTGCACTTGAAGCTCTAAAGGCGGCAAAAGCAATTGTTTATTATACGCCCCTGGCAGAATTGACACAAGTTCTTAACAATGCTTTACAGCATAAGAATAGAGATGTCGCTTTCGTCTCTTTAGATATACTGAGACTTATACACGAAACCGAGAACAAGGTAAAGCCCATTACCCCGCTGGAATATAAGAAAATTCTTATAGATGCAGCAATTCCATTCCTTGTTACTTGCCTTAAATCCAGTTCCGACGAGATAGCACTCAGTGCATTGAATGCAGCAGGTGTATTATCAAATAATGCTGAAGTCAACGAGTATCTATTCAATCCCGTGGAGCAGATGATGTTGCACAAGAATAAGCAAATTGCCTATCTCGCGCTGGATATAATAAGAAGTATGAATCTTGGAAAAGAGATTCATGCTTTTGAGTGAATATGATTTTCAAAGGAAAATCCATTCAATCCGTAGCCGACGCTACTATATATCCATTTTTGAATGACTCGCTGCATTCTGATGATGAAACAGTAGTTAGCGAAACATTAAATTATATTAAGGTTCTTGCGGATTTCGGTGTGGAAAGGAAATACTTCCTGGGGTTGCAGAAGCTCATATACCATAAAAATAACACTTTTGCCCGGAAATCGTTAGAAATTCTAAGGAAAATGCCGCATAGCCCAGTAACGAAACAGGTTGAAGTAAATACTGATGTATGGAAATCCATGTATCCTTTTTTATGCGATCAGGCATTATCAACATCAGTTGTTTCAATAGATTCACTAAAAATTCTTGATGTCTTAGTTGATTACGATATTGTTGGGGATTACAAGAACTTACAAAAAGTATTGTTACATAAAAGCGATACTGTGGCGAAATTAGCCTTTGACGTTCTCAGGAAAATTGAAGGAGTGAGCACTGAACCGAGAATTGAGAGAGTTAAGCCTGTAATTGCTGAAAGCATGGTAAAAATACCTGAGAAAAAAGTTCAGCAGATAAAAGAAATAGAACCGCCCGTGCCAGCGGCAGCGGAAAAGACTTCGGATATCCAGAGTAAAATTTTAAATGTGCTTAAGAAAAATCCCAAATATGTAGATAGCCTCAGAGAGATAAAATCAAAGTATAACGTATAGTGCTAAATATATGACCTTTAAAAATTGGATTGATAATATTTTTTGGTGGAGAAAGATTTCACATCTGGAGAAGCTGGTCGATAAGCAGCATGAAATCATTAAGGAATTAGGAGAACGCGGTAAAGAAACAGGCATTCCAGTCAAAAAACACGAAGAA
>JBAQYK010000439.1:0-9916 GCA_049299995.1 Candidatus Methanoperedens sp. | reverse complement strand
TACTGGCTCCTTTTGAAAGCGCATGTATAACAATCAGCGTGCGTTTTCCTTCAATAATATCCCCTCCCTGCGCTTTCCCAAGTATCTCTTCAGGCGTTATAAGGTCAATCACATCGTCGTAAATCTGGAATCCTACACCTGTCAGTCTGCCAAAATCCCAGAGCGCTCTGACCACTTCCCTGTTTGCTCCCGATAATACCGCCCCCATTTTAACAGCGCTCGCAAAAAGCACGGCGGTTTTTTTCTCAACCATGCGCATATATTCGTCCTCTGTCACGTCTTTCCGGGTCTGGAAATTCATATCCATCCACTGTCCCTCGCATATATCAGTGCATGTTTTTGACATGAGTTCAAGGCTTTCCACAAGCTGCGAAGGTTCGCTTTTCGTGCACGAAAGAATTTCAAAAGCTTTTGAGTAAAGTGCATCCCCGGCAACAATCGCGCCCGGCGTGCCCCATTTTTTATGCACAGTTGTGAGTCCTCTCCTGAGGTCAGCCTCATCCATGATATCGTCGTGGATTAAAGTGAAATTGTGTATTAATTCTATAGCTACTGCCGCAGGCATTACATTTTCCGGCTTGCCCCCGACAGCTTCCGCTGCCAGCAACAAGGCAGAAGGACGGAGCCTTTTTCCTCCGGCATCCAAAAGGTGTCGCATTGCTTTATACATCTCATCCGGAGGAGTTATCGGGAGGAATTTCGGAATGGCTTCATCCACCAGTTTAGCTTTTTGCTGGAGGATTTCTTCGATCATAAAGCGAAACCTCGCTTTATGAATCCACATATGGCGAAGCCATATGTCAAGGGTTGCGCCCCTTGAGGGCGCATCCACGTATGCCAGTGCGCTGGCATACGTGTGTACGGCGTCAACTGACGTGACGGTTGTGCGGTGTAAACTGACGCAACAGTTTTTGATAAAACTTTCCTAAAGTTTTTTATAAAACCATCTCCTCACCATTTCTCATGATGTGTACCGTATCGCCGAAAACATACCCTGCATCCTCTGCCATTTCGACATAATTTGAATGCATTGCAATAGTCCCATGTGAAGGTATCACCTGCTCCGGAGCTATCATTCTCAGGAGTTCCCAGTGGTCTTCCCTGCTCGCGTGACCTGACACATGGACATTTTCATATATTCTTGCACCTGCCATTTTCAGTTTTATCTCAAGAGCATGCCTGTTCGCCATGGTCATGGGGCTGGGAATTGTATTTGCCGAGAAAATTACTTTATCCCCGGGATCTATCCTGAACTGCGTTTCACCGTTCGCTATTCTTGTGAGAATAGAATCCGGCTCGCCCTGGTGACCTGTTATTATAGGAAGATATTTCTTCTTCCCATCCTGGGATATGCGCTTTAAGGCTTTTTCAACAGCATTCCTGTTGCCGTGTATTTCAAGATTCTTAGGGAATTTTATATACCCCATCTTCTGGGCTATTGAGAGATAGCGTTCCATTGACCTCCCCAGCAGTACCGGAATCCTGTTCATTTCCTCCGCAGCCTCAATGATGGCTTTGATGCGCGCCACATGGGATGAGAATGTAGTAATCAGGATTCCCGATTCCGTCTCCTCTGTTCCGAGAAGCACATCACGGACAAGGTCTTTTGCTATCTGTTCAGACGGCGTCTTCCCTGAAAGCCCCGAATTCGTACTCTCGGTAATCATGGCTCTAACACCCTCTTTTCCGAGTTTCCGGAGCCTCTGGAAGTCAGGCGCATCACCGAGGGTGGGAGTCCTGTCCAGTTTGAAATCGCTGGCATACAAAACCACCCCGTCCGGCGTATGGATAGCCGCAAAAGCCGAATCCACGATGCTGTGCTGTATCCGGATGAATTCAATCTGGATGTCGGGTGTGAGATTATACCTTCCACCTAGTTTCAGGGGTATGACTTCATTATTCACCTTAAATTTCTTTTCCTCGGATATCTCGTGCCTGACCAGTTCTGCCGTATAAGGCGTGGCTATTATAGGCGCTTTGTACCTGTGCGCTAATTTTGGTATTGCCCCGATATGGTCGAGGTGACCATGGGTGCATACTATAGCCTTGACGCTTCCGCTCACTTCCTTCATGACCGTATCATCGGGAATAGCCCCCATCTTTATGAGTTCCATTGAATGCATTTTGTCTATTTCAACATCTTCATGTATTTGCACCCTGTCCAGTTGCAGTCCCATATCCAGTACGATAATATCATTATCTATCCTTATTCCAGTCATGTTCCTGCCCATTTCATTGTAGCCGCCGACTGCAATAATTCCTATTTCTGTCATTTAATTCTCTCCATAATAATTAGTTAAAATTTTATTATATTTTATATCTTTTTCTCGCAAATTTACTTGTTTCAAATCCCCTTTGTTCTAAAGATTCTCTCGTCCTGCCTGTAATAATCACAGGCGTGTTTCCGAGTTCTTCAATTGTCCTGCATCCACATAAGAACATGGCTGCCCTGAGTTCTTCAATATTAAGGGTTAACCGGTCTACAACATCTTTCTGTCCTTTTAAAGCCGGCGCCACAAGGGGCAGTGCAACGCCGCAAATGGATGCTCCAAGAGCAATAGATTTTGCTGCATCAATACCTGAACGTACGCCTCCTGTTGCAACGACAGGAACTGAAATGGTAGATTCCACAATGCTTACTGCTGTGGGTATTCCCCAGTTCCAGAACTGCTTGCCCAGGTGTTCCGATAATAAATCGCCGCGCTTTTGCGCACGGTATGTTTCAACACCTGCCCAGCTTGTCCCGCCAAGACCGCCAACGTCAATAGCAGCAGCGCCAGCCTCGCATATTGCCAGAGCCTGGGAATGAGATATACCGGCTCCGGTTTCTTTTACTATTACAGGCACTGAAAGTTCGGTACAGATTTTCTTAATTGCGGCAAGGCATCCTGTCGCATCCACGTTGCCTTCAGGCTGTATGGCTTCCTGAAGGAAATTAAGATGAATCGCCATCGCGTCCGCCCCGATCATCTCCACTGCCCGCTCAAGTCCTTCGATACCGAACTCGTTAAGCTGAGCCGCTCCTACGTTTCCGTATATGAACGCATTGGGAGCTTTGTCCCTTACTATCCTGAAGGAATCTTCCATAGCAGGGTCTTCGATTGCCGCTCTCTGGCTGCCAACACCGATGCCTATACCGAGTTCTTCTGCCGCACCGGAAAGTGCAGCATTAACAGCCTTGGTGTCGGGATGACCGCCAGTCATTGATGCAATCAGGAAAGGGGCGCGTAAATTCTTACCAAGAAACTCTGTCTCTAAATCGAGCGCTTTCTTGTTAATCTCGGGAAGACAGTTATGAACAAGGTTGACGTCATCGAAGCCGCTGGCTCGAAGCCCTGTATAGCTTTTGTGGGCTTCTACGTCTTTTTCAACGCATAATAATAAATGTTCAATTTTCCTTTCCGATGTAGTCATTTAATACCCCTAATCAACCTTGTTTATATAAATCATTTATCCGCTATTAATGTTCCTACATCCTCCCCGTACAAAAATCTTGAAACCATTCCTTTTCTGGATGCGTTAAATATACGTGAGCTTATCCCTTTATTTGCCAGTTCTAGGAACTCGGAGACTTTTCCCAGCATTCCGCCGGTCACATCGGTAGAAGCCGAACCCCTGATGTCTTTTTTCATATCCACAAAGCTCTGAGGCGTAATTTTTTTAATAACATTACCTTT
The DNA here is from genome assembly GCA_049299995.1 of Candidatus Methanoperedens sp. Lineage (GTDB taxonomy): Archaea > Halobacteriota > Methanosarcinia > Methanosarcinales > Methanoperedenaceae > Methanoperedens. Next base: position 6,239 of record JBAQYK010000439.1, on the reverse strand, counting down.
TTCATCAAGCACGCCGTCAACATCACTGCCGGCACCTATTTTTGATGCCTTCAATTCAAGCGCAAGATACGGGATTATGCGGTCGCCCGACAGCACGCCAGCCCCTTTAATCCTGTCCATCACAACATCGCCGTGAAGTACAGGCACTATGCCCCGTTCTAACATGACTTTAATCTGCTCAAGCTGAAAATAAACAAGCTTCCCGTTATCAAAGAGGCAGGAGTTCAACGGGTGAACAGGCAGCGAAGGGACGCCTGCGTTATTCAATGAATCCAATACCACTGAATTTAATTTTTTCACTGAAGCGTGGGTGATATAGGCGCCCCGGGCATTGAACTCATCATTCAATCTGTATTTCATTGCCTGTGGATGCCCGAACGACCCTGCGCCGTGAACAAGCACCAGAGGCAAATCGGATTCTGATTTGAATCCGGCAATCTCATGCGATATCCTCTCGATTTCGCCCGGTTTTGCGCGTTCAGGAATGCCGGAACTCTTTTCCGTTATCACGCTTCCGCCAATCTTTAAAATCACAAGGCTCATTCCTGTATCACACCCTTTGAGGTGAATCTTGTAATTATCGCCTGACCGCCTGCTTTTTCTATCGCCTGTGCAATCTTGCGGGGCGAATCCGAAAGCGCCACCATGCAGCCCCCGCCGCCTGCCCCTGTGAGCTTTGCCCCGTATGCGCCTGCGTTCCTTGCCGCATACACAAGGACGGATAATTCCATGGTGCACACGCCAAGGGCATCGAGCAATCCATGGTTCACGTTCATGAGTTTTCCCAGCGAGCTGTAATTTTTTTCAGATATCATCTCTTTACCATGGCTGGCGAATGAACCGATTGTTTTGATTATCGGGTTTATAGAATCCGGATATTCTTCTTTGAGCCGGGCTACCTGTTTTACGAGTTTTGCGGTTTTCCTGGGAGATGCCCCTTTATTAGTGTTGCCGATTACAACGCCGCAATCAAGGGCATCCATGCGCTTTCGTGAAGGTATCTCAACCACTCCCCCGAATGTTGAGACAAAGGTATCTGTGGGGCTTGCTGCGCCCTGTACTTCTTTTTCTATCTCATGTCCCATTCTTGCAATTTCTTCATTTCCGTACCCAAGCCCGCATTCGATATTGACGGCGGCAAGCGTTGCAACAGTTACGGCTGCGGATGAACCAAGCCCCGACCCCACAGGGATATCCGAGCTTATTTCTATCGTCACTTCCGGCGAGCCCAGTTTTTTAATAGCCGATGAAACATAAGGATGTACTTCAAAATCAAGCCCGGTAGTTCCGATTCCCGATTTTATGGTTATGTCGTCCGAGCGCGCGGCGCTTACACGGGTACGGAGTTCCACAGCGCAGGCGAGCGCAGGTTCGCCATATACCACGGCATGTTCGCCAAAGAGGTATATTTTGCCGGGAGCCGAGCAGGTTGTAGTCATTTGTATCTTAGCATCCAGATGCAACGGGTAAATATAAGGGTTGCCGAAAAAACTTAAAAAACAAACCGCAGATTCCGAGTCGCGCCTCGGAAGGGCGCAGACACGTATGCCCCGCAGGCATACGTGGATACTGCGTAAACTGAAGTTTCGGTTTTCAAACGACAGGTATGCAAAGCATACCTGAACACCACGTAAACCGGTGTATCGGTTTACGTGGATTCCCGCTCCATGCATATAGGTGGGTAGCGGGTGGGCACGAAAACAATATTACGGTCATGAGATTATTTATGACATATACGAAGGTGAAAATATGAAAGAATTCGAGGATGCATTATTAGATATTGGTTGGAATAACTTGGACAGCGAAAAAAACCGATTTAAGGATATTGATACTAAAGCAATTGGAATTATAACTATCACTGGTATATTAATGACTTTCCTCGCAAAGCCGGAGAACTTGGGAAATATATCTTCTTTTCTTTTCGTACTAACTGCTCTTTCTTTTTTGAGCACAATCTTGCTTTGTGTAAGAGTTATTAGAATTCGCTTGGCGGATGCACTTTCAACTAATTATTTAATTGAAGATTTAAAAAATATGGAACCAAAACTCCAAATAAGAGGTATTGTGAAAACTATTGCAAACGCCGAATTGAGTTTAGGAATGGCTTGTACTTCCAAAGCGGAAGAACTCAAATATGCAATTTATGCTCTTTGTGCAAGTATCATATTACTTATAGCCTATACTCTTTCAACCTCTTCTTTAATTAAATCTATTTTTCATCTTCTTTTTGTTGAAATTGTGCAACTATAAGACGAGCTGAAGGCCATTCATTATCTGATTTTTCTTGTTGTTTGGTTTGCTCTTGTTTTATTTCCTTTTCATCATTATCCATTAATATTCTCCTTTGTTAATTTTAGATTCGCCATGTTCATCCGAAAAGATTATTACCACATAGAGCATACAAAAGAGTGCTAACGCTTCTGTATGTAGGGTAAAATCTTAATTGATTTTACTTTACAATTTGTTTTCTTTTTCTCTCATCTCCTTCGACTTATATTGATATAAAGGTTCCACTTTTTTCATACTTAATTTATTTAATTTCTCTTTCTGTTCGCTGGTTAATTGTTCTAATGGCGTTACTTTCGTTTTTATTGAAACATATTTTACGAGGAGTACGTTTTTCTGTTCGCTGGTTAATGATTCTAATGGCGCTCCATACGTTTGTATTGCAAGATATTCTACGAGGAGTGCTTCTTTCTGGCTGGGATTTAATTGTCCTGATGGATTTCCACATATTTGAATTGCAATACTATCAGGAATTATATCAGTAGAGAACTCTGAAGTGGGTTCATTATTATGTCCTTTTATCCAATCGCCGAGGGTCACAAACCCCAATCCCACTAAACCTCCACCATACCCAATAAGCAATGGGAACCAACTCCCCCATGCAAATAAAGCATACAATGGGGCAATAAAGTAACTAATAGGAAGAACAAATAAACTTAAAAAAGCCGCCTTGGAACCGAATACTATTCCGACAATCTGGAAAGAAATAATAAGACCCCACATGCCAAAAATGACATAAAATATATATCCCAATACTTTAAAAAAACCGCCAATTTTGTTTCTAATATGTTTCACCTCCGTTTTGGTATAAAATCCATTTAGACCACCTTCGTATTACAATATCAAATGGTATTTATGTGTTATGATTCTCTTTTCCGTGCCATGTTTCAGCATAATTGTGGATGCATATAACAAGCGTGGATGCAGTCACCATACCCCGTACTTAATGATACACGGGCTTGCTATCGTTTTTTGCGCAGATGCTTAACCCTTCGCCACTCCCATCGGCATAAGCTTCACGACTTTCCGGGCAATGCCCAACTGGTGCACCACTTCAACCACTTCATCGCTCGGTTTATAGACTCCCGGGGCTTCTTCGGCTATAATGGAAGGATGGGTGGCTCTCACGGAAATGCCTCTTGCTGCCAGTTCTCTCTGTATGGTCTCGCCGTGGAAATCCCGTTTTGCCTGCCCCCTGCTTGAAACCCTGCCCGCGCCGTGGCACGCGCTCCCGAATGTGAGTTCCATGGCTTTCTGTGTTCCATGCAGCACGAAGGAAGGCGTACCCATGCTGCCCGGGATTAGCACAGGCTGCCCGACTTTCCTGTAAACTGCCGGAACATCGGGATGCCCGGGCGGGAAAGCCCTTGTTGCTCCTTTCCTGTGTACATACACCATCTTTTTCTCCCCGTCAATAACGTGTTCTTCAAGCTTCGCCACATTGTGCGCCACGTCATAAATGAGGTTCATGCCAAGGTCATCCATATCGCGCCTGAAGAACCGCGTGAACGCTTCCCTGACCCAGTGTGTGATGACCTGCCTGTTCGCCCATGCGTAATTCGCGCCGCAAGCCATGGCTTTAAAATAGTTTTGACCTTCTGTGGATTCCGCAGGCGCGCATGCAAGCTGCCTGTCGGGCAGTACGATGCCGTATTTGCGCGTTGCTTTATCAAGGATTTTAAGGTAATCATCACAAATCTGGTGACCTGCGCCGCGCGAGCCGCAGTGTATCATGACCGTGACCTGCCCTTTATGGAGACCGAAGACCTTCGCAACCTCTTCATCGTACACCTCATCTACGTACTGCACCTCAAGGAAATGGTTGCCGCTTCCCAGCGTCCCGAACTGGGGTTTGCCGCGATTCCGCGCCTTTTCGCTCACTTTTGATGGGTCGGCAATCTTCATAAAGCCGTTTTCTTCACAGTGTTCGATATCCTCTTTTACGCCGTACCCGCTTTCCACAGCCCATTTAGCGCCGTGCAGGAAGGCATCTGTCAGCTCGCTGTCCGAGGCGCGAAGCTTGCTTTTTGAGCCCACGCCTGAGGGGATTTCATGGAACAGAAGCTCGATGAGTTCTTTCATTCTTGGGCGGACTTCATCCTCAGTCAGATTCGTCCTGATTATCCGTACCCCGCAGTTGATATCGTATCCCACGCCTCCGGGGCTGATTATGCCTGTGTTCCTGTCAAAAGCAGCCACGCCGCCGATGGGGAAACCGTAACCTGAATGGGCATCAGGCATAGCCATTGCATATTTCTGGATGCCGGGAAGCGTTGCGACATTGGCGGTCTGTTCAAGCGTATCATGCTCCAGGTTCCCAAGCAATTTCTGGGATACGAATATGCGACCGGGCACTCTCATGCCGGGTTTATAGCTCACGGGTATGTCCCATGTGTAATCGTTCACTTTTGTGACGATGCTTGCTGCATCTTTTGTCTGTTCAGGCATGGTAATCTTCCGATGATTGTTGTTTTAACATTATACCTGCAAAGTTATTAAGTTTGGTGCTTTTTGATGCTCATGTATCCACAACGACCTGAACCCAAAAGCCGTCATCGGTTTGCTGTACTTCAAGCTCATGAAGTGTCACGGCTTTGACCTGTGTATCGAAACTGTGGCGGGAAAGGTCTAAAGTTTCTCCCCATGCCCATCCGCTTAAAGTGGCGCCCTCAATAGCATTTTCAATCCTGTCAATCTTAAATTCACAAAATACTATCCCCTCCACTTCAAAGAGGTACAATAACTCGGACAGCCAGTCAGCGAGCAGCATTTTAATATCAGAAGATGTTAGCTCAATTTGCCTCATCTGTTGAGGCTTCAGGTTTTTTGTGTCAATCATGACATTGAACATTGCCAGCGCCGCGTTCTCAAAAGCTGCTTCCATCGTTGAACCGTACGCCCTGAACTTGGCGTCTGCTATGTGATACAGGTTCTCGTATTTTTTGGCATTATTTTCCCCCGGCATTATTATCCAAAACCAATCCGTTTGATTTCTTCTGTCATTCCCCTGATATTTTCAAGCTCGGATTTGAACTGCGAATACGCTTCTTCTGCCGACTTTGTTGCCACGGCGCCCTGCGTTGACGGGGCGATTAACCCCTGCTGTTCAAGTACGCGGAGTGAATACCTCACAAGGTGGTCGGGTATGCCTGTTTCCAGCGAGAGTTTCATTATTCCGATAGGTCCGCTCTCCATCACTTTTTTGAGTATGATGACGTGCCTTTTCAACAATTCCAGTTCATGCTGGACTCTTCCGGTTAGCATAATTACCTGTTTAGAGTTGTAACTATGAGGATATGTAATTTAGCATGGGGGGAGAGGGAACGCTTCGTCCAGTGTTTTCGATGGGCGCAGGGTGAGGATGCTGGGGAATGATGTTGGATATGCTGATGTGGGGGGGCGCGGGAATGGGAGGGAGCGTTTTATCTTCAGAAATTTCTTGATTTATTTGCATGTGTTTTTTATAAAAAAACAATTTCAAAAAATTTATATAACAGCATTATACTCAACACCAAAAATTTGATAGGAAAACGGATAGGAAATGGGAGATAGAAATACGCAGAAAAACGTATTACTCGCGCTGCTATTCATTTTTATAGCCAGTACTTCGGTTCAGGCGGCAAGCGATAATGCAGGCATCGATTCAATAAATCAATCCTTCCTCTACGAGAGCGGCGCAGAGTGGAACGACTATTTGAATCCAGACGGCTCGCATACAAGGAAAATTTACACGGGTTTGATGAATTACTGGAATGGCACAGGTTATGAGCCAATAGATACCACGATAGTTGAGGAGAATGGGGTGTTCAAGGTGGAAAAAGGTGCCTACAAAGTTCAATGGAGTAACGGAAAAGGTTTCAAATTCCAAAAAGATGGCTACCATTTAAGTTATCAGGGTAAAGAAATTTCCAGGGGGAAGTCGAAAAAGGTTTTAGCTTCGATAAAGGAAGGGG
>JBAQYK010000438.1:0-5325 GCA_049299995.1 Candidatus Methanoperedens sp. | reverse complement strand
GCTCTGGGTACTGGCAAAGCGCGAGATTTTCCCATGGTGGGGAATGGATATAAACATCATTTCATCCGGGATACTTTTGGCAATAGGCGTATCTTCCCTGATGATTTTCTTTAATTTCATAAAATCTGCCAATGTCCACAGGATACTCGCAATCGTAAACCTTGCCCTGTTAGCTGGGTTTTTCCTTTATTTAAGCCAATTCCTGGTCTCGTCGGAGCTCAGCTATTTTTCAATGTTTTTCGTTAAGCTCTATAATTACTACAGCTTCGGGCTGGTAACTCTATCGCTTTTCACGCTTATTGTAGCCGTACCAAATGTCCTTACTTTTTTCAGCAAACCAGTCGGGGAAAAGAAAAAAGGATATCTCACCGCAACTTTGCTGGTTCTTATTGTAGTATTTGCGTCTCTTGGTGTTTATTATTTATATTTGAACAAACAAAAAAATTCAATGCTCTCCGAGGAATTTGGAAACATCAAGCTTTACAAGATGGAACCCGGTGCTTCATCGGGGGCTTTGTTTGGCATGTGGAGCACGTATCCTTATGTCATAGATTCACCTGGCGATACTACCGGGCATCCAATTTCAAAAGATACCTATGAAGCGATGCAATTCTTAAAGAATAAAGAAGGGGGTAAAGTTCTTGCATGGTGGGACTTTGAACTTGAAATCAAAGCAGCGGGTAAAGAGCCTGTAATCAGCTACGCATCAGAGGCTATCAAGCTGACAATCGCAAGACCTGCTTCTTTGTACGACAAATTCGAGCCGAATGAGAAAGTGGCAGATGTTTCTCTATTTTTCGCAACAGATTCTGAGGATGTTGCAAAGGACATTGCTGAGAAATACGGAGCTAATATGGTGTACATATCAAGGCAGAGATGGCATGATTTATTCTTTGTCATGCATTCTATTGCTAATAATCAAAACATGGACTTACAGAGCTATCTGAATGCTCAGTCATCTGAGGATTTTGATAAGAGATTCTATGAACCTTCAATGGCATATAAATTCAATAGCGGTATAAATTTAAAGTACTTTGATAAGGTCTTCGAAAATAAGGACGTTATAATTTACCAGTTGAAAAAATGACGCCCTACTCTAATAGCACCACCTCAACCTCTTCGCCCTTGCCATAACCCTCAACATTCGGAGGTATAATCACAAACCCATCCGCCTTTGAAACCGAACTCAATAGCCCGGCGCCTGATGTTGCAAGAGGAATAGCTTTGCCCTTACTCCCCGTATTTAAATATGGGGTCGTATGCGGGGTTTCTATTTTAACCCGTGCAAATGTTTTATATCCGATCCTTGAAACTATTTTTCCAGACAATACCGCACGAACTGCCCTGTCCGGCTCATCCGGCATATCTCCAAGCTTCCGGAGCGCCGCCCTTGCAAAAAAGTAAAGCGCCACAATACCCGCGACCGGGTAACCGGGCATGCACACCACAGGCTTGCCCTGTATTATACCCAGAGCAGTCGGCTTGCCCGGGCTTACGCCCACGCCATGCACGAGCAAATTCCCCAGAGAGCCGACCACAGCCGGCACATAATCGCGTTTCCCAACTGAGGTTCCTCCGCTGATGATAATCATATCCGCATCAAGGGCTGACATAATGGCTTCTTTTATTTTTTCCGGCGAGTCGGTCACGATACCAAGAAGCCTCGTATTGCCGCCCCATTTCCTGATATAGAGTTGCGCCATCAATCCATTAGTTTCATAGACCTCGCCGTCTTTAAGTTCTCCTGTCCCCCTTGAAACGAGTTCCTCGCCTGTAGGAATGATTGCTACGAGGGGCTTCCTGAAAACCTTTACATTTTCAATGCCAAGCGAAGCAAGAACAGCAATGTCGCAGGGGCGAAGCTTTTGACCTTCTTTTAATATAATTTCACCTTTTCGTATATCTTCGCCTATTTCTCCCACGTTCTTCCCTGGATGGAGCTGGGTAAATATCTCAACGCTGTCGCCGTGCAAAACCGTATCTTCCATCATTATTACCGCATCCGCGCCATCCGGCACGGGCGAGCCTGTGTGTACCCTCAAGCACATTTCCTTATCAACCGCTTGCCCCAGTTTTAGAACCACAGGCGAATTGCTGCCCGCACCAAGGGTATCAGAGGCTTTCACAGCAAAACCATCCATAGCTGCGCGGCGATAATGCGGCACGTCAATATTTGCTATTATATTTTCAGCAATAATCCTGCCGTCGCAATCCTCAATTGGCAAATTCCCGGTATCCGAAATTGGAGGAAACGCGCTTAAAAATAATTCCTTTGCCTCATCCGCATTCATTCTTTCTTTAAACATCATCCACCAGATACAGGAGGAAAAATAGCTATCTCATCATCCGGTGCAAGCGCTGTCTCCAATCCGCCGGATTCGAGAATGTTCCTCCCGTTTAAAAAAATATTGATATAAGGGCGCAGAGCCTTATCCTTGAAAAGCAATTTTTCCAATCCCGGAAACATTTTGCAGAGTGTTTCAAGAACGTCCCTGGCTGTATTCCCTTCTATTTCAAGCTCTTTTGTCTTTGCAAATTCCCTGAAATTAGCAAACAGCTTGACCTTGATTTTTGGCATGACCTCTCTTTCATTCTTTAAAACCATAAATGCTATGAATAAGTTTAAACTATGATGAGTGCGATGAATAAAAAAAACTTTGCTTTGTATCTTGTTTTTATTCTCATAATTGTACTTGCATTCTTTTTAAGATTATACCGGCTTGATGAACGGGTATTTCATCATGATGAAGCGGCAGTGGGTTATTTTACATACAAGTTATTTAATGACGGCATATATTCATACGACCCGTCGTTCCACGGTCCGTTCATGTACTACGCGACTGCCGGGATTTTCAGGTTATTTGGTGATTCGGATTATTCAGCACGTCTCCTTCCCGCGTTTTTCGGAGTTGCGATGATTTTTCTTTTGATCCCGTTAAGAAGGTATATCGGGAACTCCGGGACGATTATTGCCGCCTTTTTTCTTGCGCTTTCGCCGTCCTTCCTTTATTACTCACGTTTTTACAGGGAAGATATTTTCATCGGTTTCTTTTCCATGCTTGTGCTGGTCTGTGCTGTTAAATATGCAGAGAAACATACTGCTGAAAACTATTCGATTGTGAGGCTTTTTTACCTGTTTTTAGGAGCTGCGGCTCTGGCTATTATGGCAGCGCTTAAAGAAAATGCATACATCGCAATGGCTTTAATAGCGTTTTTCTTACTTTTGCTTTTCATAAGGGAAAGAGCTTACAAAGACCTGGCAGGAAAGTTCGCAAGACTTGATAAAAAGGTACTTCTTATAACAGGCGAAGGAGTATTTTTCATCCTGGTTTTTCTTGTTGTTTTTTCACTGTTTTATACAGGGAAATTTCTTGATTTTCACGGGATGTATGCGGCGTTTGAAAAAGCAATCTCTCACTGGTATGAGATGCACAAGATACAGCGCATTGGCGGACCTTACTTTTTCTATCTTTCGATTATCGCCCTGTACGAACTTCCGATATTGATATTTGCCGCACTTGGGATGGCATATTACAGCGGCTGCGATACCAGAAAAGAGAAGGTACTGACTATTCTCTTAGCATACTGGGTGGCGGCAGACATATTGTACCTGATACCGGATTATTATCCTGCATCGGGCAGGTTTTTACCGACTTCATATATCCCGACGCCGATTGTTGTATTTTTTCCGCTGCTAATCCTGGGATTTATCGCAGTATTGAAATCCCGCAATTTATTTTTTGCTTTTTTAACTTACTGGACTATGACCAACCTGACAGCATATTCTTATATCCAGGAAAAAGTCCCATGGCTAGTTCTTAACCCGCTTTTGCCTATGGCGATAATAGCGGCTGCATATCTCGGGGAACTCCTGTCGCGGCTGAAGTTTGACTCGCGGGGGATTGCAGCAATTATTTTCATTGTGATGCTCTCATCTTTTTTTGTTTATTCAAGCGTTCAACTCAATTATTATAACTATACAAATACTGCCGAACCTTTAATCCAGGCGGCGCAGCCTCCCCAGAAATTTTCTCTCTTACTTGCCAAAATAAACGAAATCTCAGCGCAATACCAGAACAATTCCACTGAAATACAGCTTACAGATGTTGAAGTTGAAACGCAGTTCCTGTGGTATATGCGGCACTTCAATAACATAAAATGGAGAGAGAGCATAGATTCGGAACTTACAGCGCCTCTGATTGTGGTTCATGATACGGACGGAAACGAGTCGGAGGCTGATATTGTTAAGCGCCGCCTGCGTACTGATTATGAGAGGCTTGACAGTGCAAAGATGTCATGGTACTGGTTTAAACCTTCGGATATTACTCCGGATTACCTGCTGTACAGGAAGATGGACAGGGAGCCGGGAGAGTACAGGGTTGTGCTGTTTTATAAGCCAAAGTATTGAGACTGTTCGGCGCCGAGAGTATGAGAGCAGAGGGCTGAGTGTGCTCAAAAAAAGCTCCGCTTATGTAGCACGTCAGGCACTTCTGCAATGCAGGCGTCATCGTCCTCACACATCTGAAGAAATACAGAAAATATTAAATCAGTTGTTGCTGTATAATAATACATGGCAGAAGTTTCGGCAATCATGCAAAATATTGCAAAGCAACTTAATCATTTGTCACCTGAGCTTCAACATCAAGTGCTTGATTTTGCTCAGGCATTGGCTAAATCTCATCTAAAAGGCGTTCCTGGCAAGGAATTTCTTCGCTTTTCAGGTATTATCGGGGCAGAGGATATTCAAGCAATGACTCAAGCCATTGAAGCGAGCTGTGAGCAGGTTGACGTGAATGAGTGGTAAATTCCTGCTGGATACAAATATCGTAATCGGGCTCTTTGGGAATGATGCTATTATCAAGGCTCACTTGATGAACGCCGATGAGGTTTTCATATCCAGCACGGTTCTTGGAGAACTGTACTTTGGCGCACAAAAGTCCAGTAATGTCAAGAAAAATATAGAAAGAATAGAGGAGTTCGCATCATCAAGCGCGGTACTGTCCTGTGATGCAGATACTGCGCGTTACTATGGCTCAGTAAAAAATCGCTTGATGGAGAAAGGACAGCCTATTCCGGAAAATGATATCTGGATTGCGGCTGTTGCGCAGCAGCATGGTCTTATTGTGGTATCACGCGATGAGCATTTCAGGGAAGTGGAAAACCTGAAGTGCGAAAGGTGGTAGATTGTTAGTCTCTGGTGCTACAAGTTATTTCTTGAAGAATATCCCAAAGATAGTGTACACAGATTTCATGATTAGAAAATAATCCTAATATCCGATATATGTTACAGAGATCTTCTTAATTTCATTCTTAAATAAATAATAC
>JBAQYK010000437.1:0-3387 GCA_049299995.1 Candidatus Methanoperedens sp. | reverse complement strand
GTACTGGTGAGGATGCGGTAAAATAATTCCATATTGATTTTGCTACGTTTTTCAAACCACCATAAGAATATTTAATCACATTACTGACCAGTGAAAAAATGAGCACAACAAATAAAATGGAGCCAATGGTTGAAACTATATTCTCAAGGCTAACTGATCCAAAATCATCCGCGTTATTTGAGTTTAACAAGCGACAATACATTATCTTTCACCCCGTTTACACCATTTATCAGCCAATCAATAGCTCCGACAACCACGCCTTTCATCCATCCTAACAGCGCGACAATCGGATAAAGTAATGCTGCGATTAATGCCAATTTTAATATCTGTTTTATGGATTCTTCTATAGACACAGAACCGTGTTCTTCAAGTACCATTATACTATATTATAATGCGGTTTCCTCTAAATAAGGGTTTCGCTGATATTTATATATCCTGTTATCCCGTTTGTCAAACCAGTATCTATAGGAATGAATTTGACAATAATTGCTCCTACAACAGCAGATTTGATACTTTTTTCTATTTACAACTTTGATTTGAGGAAATTAAGAATTTTGCTGATAATAGATTGATTGTTTATTTCAATTATTAGGGGGCCAGAAGGTTTTAAGTCACTGGCTTCTTTCAGCCCAGTATAGTTATTCATGTCGGTGTAGTCTGGCCAAACAACGGATGGGTTACGATTTGCATTTGATTCGATTGTTTTTGGTTGCGGCTGTGCTGCCTGTCCCGAACTGTTTCGCTGCCGGATAATAATATAAGAATTTGAATATGTATTATCATCATCACCCTTCCTTACGAAGATTCTTACATCCGGATCGATATGTGTTAAGTTTGTGATGCTGGTATTGCTAAACAACATCTCATAACTTATTCGCCGGGTTCCATTAATTTCGATAGCGCCTCTATACGTCGTATTACCTTTCAATATTTTAGCGCCTGCTGGAATGGTGTCTTTTATTTCGATATATGCCGAAGTATCTCCCCTGTTCCGGATATTGATTGTTATATTGAATTTTTTGAAATCGGTATCTGCCGCATCGTCTATAAGAGTTACATTCTTTTCGATCTGGATAAGAGGACCGTTAACTTCTATCGTCCTGCTATTTCCAACTTCAACAGCCCCCTCTAAGCTGCCCAGTTTCCATACGGCTTTTGCTGCCGGCACCTGTGCTGTTCCGATTGTTTTGGATGCAGCGGTATAACTGAAACTCTCTATCTGACCCGGGTTCAATTCATACTTCTTCTCAAGTATTGATGCATTGCCATGTAAAATGAACCCAAATGGTAATGCATCTTTTATTTGTACCTTGACAGGCACACTTTGTGTATTTTCCAGACTTATTGTAAAAACAGCGTCCTGACCGGTGCATACCATATCAGGATAATTTTTGTATATTTTTATAGGTGATTGCATAGTCAATACTGCCTCTATTACTTTCTCAACTCTACTGCCGTTACTGTCAATATAAGACCACACCACATGCGGTTTATATGTATCCATAGATATCATAGGCACTCTTAAAATACCATTGTATGTTGAAGAAAAATCTCCATAAATTTTATCATAGTATATGTTAGTTTCGCCTTTAACCAGTTCCAAACCTTTAGGATCAATAATGATTTTAAAGTTTCTCACGTTGCTGTTTTTTGTATTTAGCCGGATAGTGTATCCTATCTCATCCCCAAACCTGAAACTTTTATCTGAAAGTGTGAAAGTAACCACGGGAGGATTTACAACTGGTTCTTTTTTTACGGTTATTTTTTTCCAGACATTTATTTTTGCTCTGGGACAGCATGGCCATAACCCGAAAACATCAGTTCCATTCCGGACATTCCCGATGTTCGTTACTTGCAAACCGTAAAGTTTCAAGTCTCCTTCTTCATTGTATTCGCCTTCGGTTACGACTGTCTGGTGGATATCGCCAGGCGTACTTATATTATAAAAGGATACGGCGGCAGAGCCCTTTCCATCATAATCTACGGCTTTGAAAATATAATTCTGTAATTGTATTGTGGTGGTTTTTTCAAAATTAAGCGATCCGAGTTGAACCCACTCACATCCATTATCAAAACAGGGAGCCGGATCAGTGCCTGCTGCTGTGCTCAAAACCAAAACAGAAGCGAGGAGCAGGATATAATATAAAGATAATGGAGCGCCGGATATTCTGTTTATATTTATAATCATATTTATTATCTCCCCACTATTATTCCAAGTATGCCAAAAATTACAATCCCTAACAAAACAATAAACACAGCCCTGGTTATTAGAGCAGCTTTCCCTGCATATTTTAAACTGGACATAGCAGTTCCTGAACTTTTCCTGTAATGCATCCAGCTATATAAAATGATATTTGCAATAAAAATGAAAATGAAAAAATAATCCACGTTGTTTAAGCTCATAATTTATAATTTCTCTTTCTCGACCAAATCAATAAGTTCAGGTTTACTTAAAACCCGAAGTCCTGGTATTTTTAATTCATCGAGATTCATGCTTTTGATCATTTCGCCATCGTTTATTATAATCACTTCATCCATGCTCTTATTCCGCAGCCTGTCTATTACTATATCTAATGCATCGATTTTTGATAGAACTCCAACGGTTTTTGAACCTGTAACTATGAATGCAAACGGGGGCTGATGAGATAACTGGTATTCTTTTTTATTCTGTTGATTGCTATCGGGCTTGATTTTATTTTTACTCAAGTTATCATTCCTGCTCTTGCTCTTATCCGATACATTTCCAATCAGATGGGTAAAAATGAGTTCGGGGTCTTCTTCTGCTGTTTTAATTTCGACATTAACGGCAGTTGAGGTATCGGTTTTTACTTCAACATCTCGTTTTTTATCATAGTAATGATATAAAAGCGCCGAAAACAAATTCACAGAACCTGCAATTACCTGTTTTCCTTTATCGGTCAAAACATATATAGTATCATTATTTTTTTCATCATCATTGCCGCCTGTTGGTTTCTCTATTTTTTCTATAAGGAGCCCCATTTCCATAAGTTCACTCATCTGCATCTCATCTAAATCTCTTCCCCACAGCTTCTTATATTCAATAAGCAATTCAATTTTTGTTTTTGGCGATGCAAAATATTCATTATAGGCAGCAATACTCAATAACGCAAACTTTGGATTGGATATTTTGCTTTCTGCCTTTACAGCATATGATAGAATAGATTTAAAACTCCTTTCCTTCATATCCTTTGAGTCGTATACCTGCTGGTCCATCTGAAATATCGGAATTTTGAAATTTTTTTCATCTTCGCAACAAATATCCCTGAATCTTTTTCCCAATTCTATTATTTCCTGTTCAGTTAATTCAGGTCTTTTAAGCCTGGGATAACAGACCTCTATTGGGTATGCTGCCTGACTGCTGTTAAG
>JBAQYK010000436.1:0-8375 GCA_049299995.1 Candidatus Methanoperedens sp. | reverse complement strand
TTTCATATATTATAATAACGATGCTAATTTGCTCTTACTCCTGCCCTGGTTAAGCCCTAATTCACATCAATATACTTAAACGTTTTTGTATTTATCACTATCATACATTATATTTTTTAGATTGTGGGTATGGATATTATTATCAGTTTTACTGACATCTATACAATCCCTCGATGATTATTCACTATAAAAATGCTGTTATAAAATATACGACATCGGTCTATGAACCGTCGGAAGACTCATATCTCCTCGCAGAGGCTGCGCTTTCTGAGATAAAAGATAAGGAGCGGGTTTTAGAGGTAGGCTGCGGGAGCGGCGTAATATCCGCGGTTATTAAGGCAAACACAAAAGCCAAAATAACGGGTATTGACATTAACCCATACGCAGCAGCCTGCACGAAAGAAAACGGCGTGGATGTAATAATAGGGGATTTGTTGAGCTGTATTAGAGGAAAATTTGATATTATAATATTCAATCCGCCATATCTTCCGGATATTAAGGAAAAAATTGCAGGGGATAAAATAACAAAAGATTGGATTAATGTGGCGCTGGACGGGGGAGATGACGGCAGGAGGATAATATTCAGGTTTCTTGAGGAGGCAGGGAGCCGCCTTGTTGAAAACGGAAGGATTCTGATGGTGGTGTCGTCACTGACAGGGATAGAAGAGGTGAGCTCGAAAATGAGGTCGCTGAATTATATAGTGGGGGAAAAGGGTCGGGAAAGATTTATGTTCGAGCAGCTTGCTGTTTTATCAGGCACGAAGCGGGGGGGAGTTTAGCCACTGGCGGATAGTACGCTGCTTGTTTGCGTTTTTTTTTCTGGTGTTTTCTTCGGGTGGACTGTTGTTTTGGGTTTCTTTCTTGTGCTTCGAGGCACGCGTAACGAACCCCGGACGTTTGCTACGCTTTGTCCGAGGCATCAAGACCACGCACAGGAGAATAGAGAATGAAGGAGAAAATCGGTTTAAAATATAAGAAATGTACAGAAATTCAGAGAAGTAATAGGAGAGTGTACTATAATCCAGAACTGCTTGAAGGGCGCGCACAGGATTAAATATAATAATAGAAATGTTATCAATAAGTTAAACAACTTTATTAGAGGTGGGAATATTATTTCTCAAAACTATATTTCAAATATTTTATATCATTTTGTCGCACGAAAAATTGAAACAGAAGATGAACAATATAAAATATTAAACAAAATTTTAAAAGATGGGTGGCTATCATTTTCACCTCATTACCATTCAATATGCTCAGGGCAAATTAAAATTGATTCCTTCAAAGACCGAAAAATAAATGAAATGTTTAATCCAGATTGTGTTTGTTTTGCGGACATTCCTGAAACTGAATTACAAATACATATTAGCAAATATAGTAAATTTGGAATAGCATTTTACAAATCTTTTTTGATAGAGAAGGGGGCAAACCCTGTTTTTTATATTGAAGACAATTCAACAATATATAAAAAGGATTTTTCATCTCTTGAAAAGTATGAATTAACTAATAGGGTGGAATATTATCAAGAGTGTTGTAGTAAAACGATTTGGTATTTTTTCCAAAAATATTTGTATTATTCTAAAAATTCCGAAGTTGAATTGCAAGACACAAAAGAAATATTGAATTTTTTAATCAATCTGTTCAGTCATTTCAAAGTTTGGAATAATAATTTAGAAAATAATGACCCTGACAATTATTATTTTGAAAGGGAATGGAGGGCGACTAACAATATTAATTTCCAATTATCGGATGTTGTTGTGGTAATACTTCCCAAAAATTGCGAAAAGCAATTTAGATTAGATTTCCCAGAATATGCAGGTGAATTAAAAATTGCAGAAGATATTGAAAAGGGCGCATAGGATAGTCGTTTTGCAGTCACCCCATATCCCTCCCTTGAAGAATCCAGCCCCTGCTCCCGCCCCCCACCTCTAACTCCTCCTCTCCCGCAGCAAAAGAAATGTATTCCCCTGCTTCCAGCCCTTGCCAGCAGAACCGAGTATCAATCTTAAATTTCTATCTCGGCAAACCTGTCAATATCAGTCCGATGTCCCCAGATGTCCCCAACCACCAGTTTTATATTCTTCATTTTTAAAAGCGTTTTCGTGGTATTTGATATCGTTTTGTGATATGAAGAAGGCAGCTGTATTCTTTTTAGTTTCTGGCTTTTCATCACCAGTTCAAAAATGTTTTTTTCAGACGGTCTGAAACAAAAATGCACATTTTCTTCTTTTCCTTCTACATCCTTGAGGTCTTCCTCGGAACCAATAATTCTGAAAACAACTTTCATAATACTGTATATCTTGATACTACTATTTATATTTTTTACTGTTGGGTAATCATAACATTTATCCATTATAAAACCAATTTCCCACGCATGATTACAGTAATGGAGATTTACCAGCTTTTGCCAAAAACCAACTGCAAGATATGCGGTGAATCTACATGCATGGCTTTTGCGGTTGCATTGATAGGACGAAAAAAGAACATATCCGAATGCACTCCCATTCTTGAAGAGAATTTTAAAAAACAGAAGGAAAAACTGGAAGCCCTTCTTCTGCCTTCAGCAGGAGCCGGGGAAACAGGCATGATAGTCCATCCTGAAATATGCACAGGCTGCGGCAACTGCGTGGTTGCATGCCCTGTGGATGTCGCCAATGACCCCAAAGGCGCAGCTATCGGGTGCGCTCCCACTAACGACAAAGTAATATTCAGGGTGGTTGACGGCAAGGTTGTGGCTTCAAATATCAAGGAATGCCGCCGCTTCGGGAAAAACAGGGTGCTCTGTTATGCATGCATAGACCCGTGCCCGACAGGCGCCATCGAGTTCGTGTAGGTGTTTTATATGGCAACCTGCCCCGGATGCGCACTGTTATGCGATGATATTGAGGTCATAGTCGAGAATAACATCATAAAAGAGACGAAAAATGCATGCAGGCGAGGGGCTGCACGGATAAAGGGCTGTTTAAAAAGATTAGCGCCGTCAATAGCCCAAAAGCCTGCGGATATTGAAAGCGCCGTCAGGAAAGCGGCAGAAATACTCGGGAATGCAAAATCTCCAATGCTTTTTGGATGGAGCAACTCAACATGCGAAGCCCAGGTAAAAGGGATACAGCTTGCAAAAAAATTGGGCGCGATGATCGACGATACATCATCCTTCTGCCAGGGGCTCATGATTGAAAAGCTCATGCAGAAAAAGTTTCGGACATGCTCACTTGAGGATGTAAGGAACAAAGCGGATGTCCTTGTCTATTGGGGTTCGGATGCCCAGGATTCGCAGCCGCGTCATCTCTCACGGTTCTCATATTTTCCCCGGGGCGAATCACGCCAGCGCGGGTACGAAGAAGACAGGGTCGCCATCGCAATAGACGTGCGTGAATCCAATACCGCAAAGATATGCAAGGGACACTTTTACAGGATACAGCCAAAAGGCGACAGGGAATTTATTCTTGCCCTGATAGACGCCCTTTCAGGAAAAGTCCCGGCGTATGAGCCAAAAAAAATGCTTGAACTTGCAGCCATATTGAAAAAGGCGGAGTTCGGGGTGATTTTTGTTGGCATCGGACTGACATATTCGATAAAAGAGGATTTTGATATTCTTGTTGCACTGGCAGATAAGATTCCGAATTTCCACATTATGCCAATGGTTGGTCATTACAATATGCGCGGCTTTAACGAGAACCTGTTCAGGGAAACAAGGTTCGTGAACCGTGTAAAATTTGACGGAAAGGCCTTGCATGAGAACAAATATTCCATCGTTGAGGCGCTCCGGGAAAAAAGCATAGATGCCCTGCTCGTGGCTGGTTCTGACCCGCTGTCAAGCCTTCCCCGCTCCCTCGTCCGGCATCTTGCATCCATACCCATAATTTGCATAGACCCGTGCGCCACCATGACTTCAAAAATAGCCGCCGTAACAATCCCGTGCGCCGCTTCAGGAATAGAATCAGGAGGCACCGCCGTGAGGATGGATGGAAAAATAATCGAGTTGTCAAAAATAATTGAAAGCGGTTATCTGACAGACGAGGAACTGCTTGTGCGATTGATGGAGGCGCTTTAATGGGACTCGATGTGGGAAAGTTCATGAAAAACCCGGAATATGAAATCAAAATCACAACCTACAGGGATATTTTCCAGGTCGAGGCGCAGGAACGCGACAGGTTTGGAAAGGATTATGAAAAGCTCTCGGCAAGCATTATGATGAGTAAAAACGACCTTGCAAAAATGGGGCTAAAACAAGGGGACAGGGTAAAAGTCGCCAATAATAATGGAAGCGTTATTGTCGAGGCTAGGGAATCCAAAAGAGATGAACCCGGCGGGGTGGCGTTCATGATTAACAGCCCGTGGTCAAATGTTCTTGTTTCTGGCGAGACCGGAGGATGTGGGATTCCCGAGTTCAAGGATATTACTGCAAAAATTTCACTTGTAAAAGAAGAGAGCACAACGCTTGAGAGTTTGATGGAATCTTTCAGAAAATGTTTATAAAAAATTTAAAGGATTGTGATGAATTTATAGCAGGGGACAATTCGCTCCTTCGCGAGCTTTTGCATCCTGATAAAGCAGATCTGGATATCCGTTATAGTTTGGCGCACGCCGTTGTTCCGCCCGGTCAAACCACCACGCCTCACAGCCTGAAAACTTCCGAGGTATATTACATAATGGAGGGGGAAGGTATGATGCATATAGACGATGAAACTGCAAGGGTGCGCCAGGGCCAGGCTGTTTATATCCCGCCGAATTCGAGGCAGTATATCCGGAATACAGGGAAAACAGATTTGGTTTTCCTGTGCATAGTGGACCCTGCATGGCGGAAAGAAGATGAAGAAGTGTTGTAGAATGATGAATTGTTTTGTTCATTTTTAGTGAACATTTTGTTTGATTTTAGTAAACATTATACGATTCTTGTTTGGGACGGCGCCAGGGCATCAGGGAGAGGGGCGGGGGAATTAGCATTAGATGCGGATTGAAATGTGTGAGTGAAGAAATTTAACTTGCCTTAAAATATTACCAGAATTCTAAGGTCGCCGTATGTTTTCTTAAAAAGCTCTGCTGCCAGTTTCTCGGCAATCTTTTTGCCCTCATCTGTCAAACAATAATTCTGTGAGCGATAATACCTTAAAAGCCCTTTACTGTGCAGGCTTTTAATGGTCTCATGCAGGTTGCCATGATATTTGGATGGTAACTTTTTACGTATGGTTGCTTCATTGATGTTTTTATTCTGCGATACATGCAGCTTACCAAGTAGCTCAAGTACCTTACGTTCATCCTGTGTTATATCAAAATCAATGTCGCTCATTCGAGGCTCAAAAGAGCAATGGACTTTATAAATCCAGCGCAAAAGAGTTAAGTAGTATAAAAACTAAACTTGAAGAATAGATATTAAACTATAGGTGCACTATGTACGTATTATCTGAACTGTTTGGAAACTGCCCGCAGGTTAAAATAGTTGAAACTTTTGCGGAGAACTATGATGACACGTTATCAGGTCCTGATATTGCACGAATGACGGGCGTGACAAAGGCAACGGTTTATGCCCATATCAATAAACTGTTAAAAGAAGATATTATCAGAAAAGTTAGAAAGGTTGGTAAAACTCAGCTTTACCAGCTTAATAATGATAATCCGAAAGCAAAGATTGTTTTGATGCTGGAGAGATTTATTGTTTCAGAACGACTCGGGAAACTTGTCGAAAAGGAAAACCCCGGCGCAGTTTCCAATTTTATTGGCGCGTCTCATACAGCTAAAGCTGTTGAATTAGCCACACTGTAATTGCACCAACCTCTGCATTTTCGGGGCGGCGCCGGTGTCTGGGAATTGGGGTGGCTGAATTATTTTAGACTGTTCGGCGCTCGTTCTTGAGGTTTGCAGCCTGAATGCTGCGGAGCAGGTGCGGGGATGTGGGGAATCTCGCAGGACGGCGCCGGGGCATCGGGTGAGGGGCGGGTGGGGGAATTATGAAGGGAGGGGATGCATCGTTAGTGGCTGGCTGTGGGTTTGTGCGGGGGCATGTGGTTCATTAAATCATATCAATGATTATAGTCATATGAAGAAAAAATTCACTTATTTACAGCACGGACTGTTCCTTTCACCTTTTTAGGAGGATAACGGACAGACCTCAGATGCGTTTCTATCGGGCCTTCCCAGCCTTTTAATTTATCAGGGTCTTCATCTATAAGTCTGATAAGTTCATCCTCGTCCTTTGTTTCGTATTTCTTTGCTTTCATGATATTCATTTCGCTTTGCTGAAATATATCTCTTTGTATTCAGGTGCATGTCGTGCACTTATTATTTTAATTCCGCTTCTTAAAGGCATCGCAATAACCATTATCAGTCTTCCGAAAGATTCCCCTATTATTTGATACCTCAATTCTTTGTTTACATATATCTTTCTTTTATAAATTTTGCCTTTAAAAATTTGCTCTATTTCGTAATCCCTTATCCCATGCTTAAAAGCATGCTCATGGATTTCTATATCCAAGTTCTTCCAATTAACCATAACCTAATCCATCGACTAAATGAAACTGGAAATATAAATTGCTATGTTAAGCGTCTTAGCTATTTCTGGCTTGAGTGTTGGCGCAGTTAGCGTAGGGCGCGAAGATTTTGCGGCGGCGCCGTGGTCTGGAAATGAGGTGGGCTGAATTAGTTTATACAGTTCGGCGCCCGGCTTTGAGGTTTGCAGCCTGAATATTGTGGAGCGGGTGCAAGGATGGCGATAATCTCTCCGACCCGCGCCGGGGTTCAGCGAGGGGGATGGAGGGCGGGATTAATTCGACAGTCTCAATTTTTCAATCAACTGGTGAGCGACTCTTGGAAGCTCATTCCAGACGGCATAGTCGGAGATGCTCTCATCTGGATGATCGATATCTGATACTTGGCCCTCGACCATGCAGGATCGTAAATTGAATGTAATCACTTTTGGCCCAAGTTCGAGTCGCCAGAAATTATTTTTATCCTCTATTTTCTCAAATTTAATATTAGGATCCATCAAATTAAGTGTACGACGTAACAAGCCTATAAGGATTTCAGTTCTCTCCTTCTCAACGATTGGAGGGGTTCCTTCAGTAACATAGTTCAATAATTCAAGTCCAAAGAATCTGTTAAGTTTATTGTGCCAGATTTTGTTGTTGTAAGTTCTTAAACAAGAGTGACAAGAACTGTTGCAATTACAATTGGAAAGAATAGATTTGACGTTTTTTTGAACGTCATCGAATCTCTCGAATGTCTTTGACGCAAATCCGGCTCCTCCAGGTGTGGTATCGTAAAGGAACAACTCTACATATCCGTTAATTTCTGGCTCGTCTGTAGAGAAGCGGGGACGAATCCTGTAATCACCAGCTAGTTCATTAGAATCGATACCAAGAGCCCTTGATGCTCCTAAAACCTGTGCTTCGGCAAGAGACCGAATAGCGACCTTAAACCAAGAAGCCGTTGGAGCCCACATTAAAGGTCTTTTGAATGGGATGCGGAGCACAGCTAGATCCGTGTTAAACTCGTAGCCAAAGGTTGCACTGGTGAAGTTTCCTGAGCACTGAGAGTTCCACCCTTTAACCCGAATATCTCTTGGATATGGCCTGTTGTGGGGATTGGTGAGATTGTTTCCTCTATCGACAGCCCCACAATTGGAACAAATCTGATACCCTTCTTGGTTGGGACCGAAATTTGCAACCAACAACTTTTGATTAGGCAGTTTGTGCAAGCTACCATTTTTTAGAAGCTTCATAGACTCGCTATTTAGTTGATCTAATCTGGAAGTAGGGATTGGAAATTTAGCCAGAGTTGCATATACTCGTTTTTCTTCCTCTTCTTCGGATTCTGCGGCTTCACGCCCATGTTTGACTTCTGGAGCAAAAGCTGGAGGTCTGAAAATGTGTTGCGATACTATTGCCGAGTTACAAACAGGACATTGCTCTTGTTCCCCACTCAAATCCCTCCGATTCTCTTCTAAAATTGTCTCACAATTGCGACAATAGTTAAGCCAAGAAAGATTGTCCCATCCTGCCCCACTGGCACGATTCACAGGGTCATTAGCGAAAGGGAAATACAGGCCGTAGGAGGTGAATGTCTTTTTATCAACGACAATCTGGCGACCAGGAACATAAATGGAAAGTGCTTGTTTGAGGTCGGTTGAAATTGCGTAAAACGTCTTTGGGATTCCTGTTTGCCTGTCAACGCCTTTAACCATAAAATCGCACACATCAATGGGGAAAGAAAAAGTCGGTAATAATGCATCATCTAATAGTGTGGATAAAAGGTCCCCTTCACCGTCACTCTCTGAACTCCAATTCGACTTATCTTTCAACTTTTTTAAATCCGACAGGAATTGGCTCGCAGTCTCCTTGATTAGTTCCGCCCTCCAATTCTCCTTATCAGCAAAGGATTCA
>JBAQYK010000435.1:0-2101 GCA_049299995.1 Candidatus Methanoperedens sp. | reverse complement strand
AATGATGATGGTCACCGACCTTGGCGATTTTAAGACTGTCATGTCAGGGGGCTCAAAGCTTGCCACGATGGGGTTCGGTGAAGGGAATAAGAACCTTCCGATGAAGGCTGTAATAAAGCACAGTCTTTCGCATGCGGGGCTTCTTTTTGAACTTGACCCGTATAAGGAAGCGAACAGAGCCATGATAATTATTGAAGGGGATAAGAAATATCTCAATATCAATGATATTACAACCGAAGTTGAGAAATTATCAAGCCAGATAGGTCAGATTTTCAAGGGAGTTCTTTTGCGCAATGGTGAAATGCCAAGAGTACTGACTGTCTTATCAATAGGCGCATCTGCTGAAATCAATGAATTATTTAATCTTGGCGTCGAAGCGGTGCATAAAGAGCGTGAAAAGAAGGAGCAGGTTGCCCTGATGAATAAGGGCATAAACCAAAAACTTGAAGGACTGGAACCCCAGTATTAAATCGAAATATTCATATCTTGTAAGGCAATATGATAACCTATGGCAAAAGATAAGAAACTGGTGCAGTCATTGAATTGCAACGGATGCGGAATTTGTGTTACGGTCTGTCCTACGAATATAAAACTTTCAAAAGCTGATGATTTTGATGTAGATAAAGCAAAACTCGCTATCACTGTATCAAATGGCTCAGCCGTTATAGATTCGAATGCGTGTATCGCGTGCGGGATATGCACACGCAACTGCCCTGTCGGGTCGCTGGCAATAGTCCCGGTATGATTTTTGCGCAGATTTGTTCTATTTTTTTAATGCACAGGAAATCATAAACCACCGAGTAACGGGAGCACAGGGAATTTGGTAAGCGCAATGCGGGATCAATTAATAACTCTGCGTCCTCTGTGCTCTCTGTGGTTTTTTCAATGAATATCACAGACATGCCGCGTTATAAAGGCGAAACAGGTACAGACATCATTAAAGCTGCTGGCATAATCAAAAAAAATGGCATTGTGATATACCCTACGGAAACCGTTTACGGCATCGGCGCAAATATTTTTTCCGGGGATGCCCTGCAAAAAGTGCTTGCTATTAAGAAAAGAGATGCAGATAAGCCTATTTCAGTCGCAGTCTCTGATTTGAAGATGATGAACGAACTGGCGCATATAGGCGGGAGGGAAAGGCGTTTTATTGAGAAATTCCTGCCCGGACCTGTGACTGTTATATTAAAGAAAAAAGAAAAAGTTCCTGACGCGCTGACTTCGGATTCGGAACTGGTGGGGATACGTTTTCCCGACCATGAAATCACGATTAAACTCATCGAACTGGCGGGCGTTCCCATCACTTCCACCAGCGCCAATATTTCAGGCGGCGTGGCGCCCGGGAAAGTGGATGAGATTAAAATCCAGGCTGATTATATCATAGACGGCGGGGACTTAAAAGGCGAGCCTTCGACTGTTGTTGACCTTGTAAATCGCAGGATAGTGCGTAAAGGCGCAAAATTCGAGGAAGTGGCTGCCGCGCTCAAGGATTATTAAAACTTGCTGCAGGTTGGCTTTTGTCACAGAAATTATTTATATAATGAGTTCTTATGACATCACGTCTATTATGCTGCTTTTTTGCAGGATGACGGACGGGTCAAGGATTATGGTAGTTGAAATATGATTTGAGGGGAAAAATGATGAATAAGAGGTATGTTAGAGGAATTGCTTTTTCGGTATTGTTGTTGAGCGTAATTTTGATTGCTATGGCTGCGCCGGCATCGATTACTTATTCGCCGACTACGCCAACGGTAGATGATGTTGTTGGTGCGCAAAGGACGTTTAGTTTTAACTCGAATCAATCAATGAACTCGACATGGCTGCTTAATGGTACTGAAATACAAACGAACACATCCGAACCATCTTCTTCCTATACCAATACAAGCGCAGTCCTTGGTTATTGGAATCTTTCCGTTGTTATAACTAATGAAAACACGAATGTTGTTAATACATGGTGGTGGAATGTAACTGCTGCTGTGCCCGGCGCACCTCACATCAATTCGTATGTTCCTGTAAGTAATACGCCACCTTCCTATCTTGCTGTAAATCAACTTTTCAATGTAACTGCTAACCAGACCGCCGATTTTACATGGTATATCAA
>JBAQYK010000434.1:0-2424 GCA_049299995.1 Candidatus Methanoperedens sp. | reverse complement strand
GTGTATGTTGTTCGTGTGAGTGAAAATATAAATAGAAATAAGGTTATGAAATATCTGATTGAACATGGAGTAAGCTGCAGACCGTATTTTACACCAATACACCTGCAGCCTTTTTACAGGGAGATGTTTGGATATAAAGAAGGCGATTTCCCGATTTGCGAGAAGGTATGTGATTCCACAATCGCGCTGCCTTTCTACGGGAACATGGATAAAGAAACGATTGGAAAAGTCTGTTCTACACTTGAGGAGGCATTGACTGCCTGCAGGAAATGATGTGATGCCAATGGAAAACATATTCAAAGGTAAAAAGATACTGGTTACAGGAGGAACAGGATCGATAGGCAGTGAGATTGTCCGCCGCGTTCTTAAATATGATCCTGAAGTAGTACGCATACTCAGCAGGGATGAAACAAAACAGTTTGAGTTAAAACAAGAACTGGGAAATCTTGAAAATATCAGATATTTGATAGGAGATATACGGGATAAGGATAGATTAAATAGGGCATTTGAAGATATTGATATTATATTCCATGCAGCTGCGATGAAACATGTGCCTGCATGTGAATATAACCCTTTTGAAGCTGTAAAAACAAATGTAATAGGCACGCAAAATGTAATTGACGCGGCACTTGACAATGAAGTTGAAAAAGTGATAGCTATAAGCACTGACAAAGCTGCGAGTCCAATCAATACTATGGGGGCGACAAAGCTCCTTTCTGAAAAATTGATAATTGATGCAAATTTTTACAAAGGTAATAGGAACACAGTGTTTTCATGTGTTAGATTTGGTAATGTGATGGGTTCACGTGGTTCAGTGATGCCGTTGTTTGAAAAACAAATCCAAAACGGAGGTCCTATAACGATAACTGATCCTTCTATGACAAGGTTCATGATGACAATCCCTCAGGCAGTGAATCTGGTATTCAAAGCGACAAAAATGGCGCATGGGGGGGAGATTTTTATATTTAAGATGCCTGTCGTGAAAATTGGTGATTTTACTCATGTCATGATTGAGTACTTGGCCCCAAAATACGGTTATAGTCCAGAGTCTATTCAAATTAACACGATTGGTATTCGCAATGGAGAAAAGATGTACGAGAATTTGATGAGTGAAGAAGAAGCACGATATGCTTTAGAAAATGAGGAAATGTTCATAGTACTTTCAC
The DNA here is from genome assembly GCA_049299995.1 of Candidatus Methanoperedens sp. Lineage (GTDB taxonomy): Archaea > Halobacteriota > Methanosarcinia > Methanosarcinales > Methanoperedenaceae > Methanoperedens. The sequence goes on along the minus strand of JBAQYK010000434.1, from coordinate 1,258 downwards.
AAACAGTGTGTTCCAATTATGTTTTAGAAGGAAGTGTAAAAGCTAAACAGAAAAGTTACACTTCGGACTGCGCAAAGACTTTAGATCTTGAAAAGATTAAGCAGTTGATAGAGTTGGTACGAGGGGATTAGAAACTCTCGGGAAAGTCGAAATTTTGATGGATTCTAACCATCCATCAAATTTCAATATGGCAGTGCATAGCGATTTACTGAGTTAAATTTCATCAAACGTTTCAATTTTGGCACTTTTCCGACAGTCTCACAATAAGCCCAAATCCAATACTATTGTTTTTTGCGAGGTTTATACATCACAAAGTCGACATGACGAACACCGCATGCACCTTTGAAAAGATACTGAGTGTTTTCAATAAATTTTCTCACTTGTGCAATATCATTACATTTATTAACCAGATTTACAAACTCTTCTGCTTCAAGCATCATAACAGAGAGCTTGTCACGCAATGGTGCGAAAGTAGACAGTAGTTTATCCGAAGAAGAAACAAGCGCATGAGAAAGCAAAGTGAATTCTTCTGAATCTATATTCCTGTGCATATTAAAATTTGCTACATAGGTGGTAAGTTCTGCCAGGGAGTCTGAGAATTGGTTTATTTGTGCAGATATTGGAGGTAAGACGTTCTCATCTGAATCGGTTTGTAACATCCAGGTTGTTTCCGCAATTGAAAACAATTCATGTAGCGTATAAGGGTCAAATTTGGGTCTGTGATGAAGCGAGTCACCAAACAGAGGAGTAAGAACCGGTGGATAGCAAGAATACAAACGAAGGCCGCTTTCTCGTGCCCAATTCACAACCTCTGATACCGAGGGATCGTCTTGAGACTGAATTACCCATCTATCAAAGATAATAGCTCGCCGTGTTCGTGGGATCGTTTTTTCGCTGCGGTCTATGTCCTCTTTGAAAAGCGTCTCGCATACGTCAACCATTTCATCTGGAGTAGATGCAAAATGGTAAACTGCGAATCTTTCTAACATGTTCTGAAAACCACCTGCCTTGTTCGGGTCGCCAAAGATTAGGTATCCACCCGGTTTAACGAATGTAGCAATTTTCCTAAATGCTCCCTCCTTGTCTGCTGTATGACTTAATACACCTCTGTTATGAACGATGTCATATTTTTTTTCATTGTTTGGAGAATAATCAAATATTGATGAATGAATGAATGTATGGTCTTCTTTGTTTTTGGCATATTTTGAGAATACCGACTTGGAAATGTTTTGGGCTTTATCGTTCATCTCTACCAGTG
>JBAQYK010000433.1:0-2376 GCA_049299995.1 Candidatus Methanoperedens sp. | reverse complement strand
GTATATTCCTCTGATACGTGCATCGAGGTGGCGAGGTATTTGGATTCTGTGTCTAAAAGAGAAATAAACACATCAGCCGTTTTTTCCTTTAAAACTGATCCGTCCTGACCTTTCTCGATCATATTTTGTAATGTTTTGAAGGCTTCTGCCCTTGTCGACCACGTTTGGCTCTTTGTTAGATTAACTTGTGATGCTAAATCGTCCGAGTATCTCGACTGTTGTGCAAAAACTATTTGGCTAATGCAAAGCAACACAGCTACAACAATCATTATTCTTATATTTCTGATCATTTTTATCCTCCACTTGCTGAATTTTGTAGAATTATTACTTAGCATATGGTCCGTAGTGATCACGCCAATCTGCATGAACACATCCTTTTCCGCATGGTCCTTTTAGGTCTTCTACAAAATCGGCATCAGCGTATGCAGCCATTCTTGCTAGAAAGTCATGTTCTTCCTCAGTGCGTGTTACATTTTTCAAATCTGCAGCATCACCAAACAGATGACGACTCGATTTTGCTCCGCCAACGTTTGCATTGTGAGCAGGATTACGATAAGCGCTATTAATTTTATGAATTTCACCGATATACAGAATCCACTCATCTAAACCATTTCCCTCCCAAGCTGGAACTACGAGTGGTCGCCTGACAAGTGCCCACAAAAATTTTCCAGTATTCAATTTGCGAAACGAATAATTCGCTGACGAGGCGGATTGAGTAAAGTTATCACAAACCGGAATAAAGGCTATATGATAATCCTGATATTCCTTAATGATATTATCACGCTCATCACCACACGAGTTACCTGTATACCTGAACATCACGTTATCGATAGCATATCCGTTTGGCTCGCTGCCAATAGTGCTAATTCGCCAATATGATATTGGTCTTCTCTTGCTAGATATCACAAATTTCTGTATTCCTGTCTCAGTGTTAACCTTAGTGCCTATAACAGCTCCTGTGGAGTCATACCACCTTAATTTCACACTTCTTACATTATCAAAATAACCAGCATCTAATGTAAATCCATCAACTGTTATAGGGTTTCCGGATTCTGGATTAACAAAGCGCCCTTCAATGGCTCCAAAAAACAGCGGAACCCCACTAAGAACAGGGCTTGTTGGATTAGAGTAGTCTGAAGATATAAATGGATTATCTCCACCAAAAATAATTGCATTGCTTTGATATTGATTTGAGATATACGTTCCTAGTGCAAACTCACTAAAGGTGATAACGGTATTAAATGGCGGTGGTGATGGTAGTGGTACAGTACTTTTTGTGCTAAATTCTGGAGACTCTATAGGTAGTTGTTCTAATGGCAATAGTGTCATATCGGAAGTCGACGAGATCTCCTCCACGTATTGTTTAGAAATTTTGGTCTTGATTCCATTTCTGTTTAGATCATCGCTTGCCCATCCATGGTAGGGACTCATCAAGCAGACACATAAAGCATTCAAGGTTAGCATGAAAAATAGCATTAGCCATCTACACATTTCATTCAGTGCTTTTTTCATAGAACTATCCTTTATTTTTTGTTTTCTAGAAAGAAAACAACATGCGAAAATCAATAACGATTATAATAAGTTCCATAATAGAGTACATTATCATCGTTTATTGTTCAATACGGCACCATGCATGGGACTGTCCCTCGCTCTTGAATTCTTTCGAACTGCCATTGACACTTCCTTTGCTGTACCTGCCACTACTGCCAAAAGTACCTGGCCAGCACGGATGGAGAGGTGCGCACTCGAGCCAAGCGATTGCTTGACAACTGGGATCATCTTTTCACTTTCCTCACGCATGAGGGAGGAGAGCCCACGAACAATAGAGCCGAACGGGCAATCCGGCCCGCCGTCCAATGGAGGAAGCTCTGCTTCGGGAACCAATCCGACGCCGGGAAGCGTTTCACCGAGAGGATTCTTACCGTGACCAGAACCTGCCCAACTCCAGGGAAAAAATCCATTCCACTTTCTTGCGGACCTCATGGAAGCTGCTTTCAAAGGAATGCCCCTGCCTTCTCCCATCGGTGTCTCTCCTGGGGCAATGCTGTTGACTTAAGCACAAGCGCTGGATTTAAGTTAATCTAATATGTGGAACGAAGGGGGTCAGGACTCAACTGTTGACAGGTAATTCTTTGAGAGTTGAGACCTGACCCCTCTGTTCTCCCTCGACGTATTCTTGCTTCTTTTTCTCCTGTTCTCCGGCTCCCCCCCTTCCGTGGTGGCATAAGGCGCATTACGACAAGTGGCACGCCTGCGATTGCCCCCATACGGCTTTATCGTTTTAGTAAATTGGTGAGATTCGAGACAAGCGGCCTTATGGCGGGACGGACCACTTCTTTGAGCTCTGGATCCGGAGTATTTGCGACACCCATCGCT
>JBAQYK010000432.1:0-9589 GCA_049299995.1 Candidatus Methanoperedens sp. | reverse complement strand
GACGTATAGGGGGCTGAAAGCCCCCTTCTTTTGATAAAACTTTCCTAAAGTTTTTCATTGAGTCCCAGCCGCCCCTATCTTCTCAACAAGTTTTGCCAGCACTTCTTTTCTCATTCCTTCCACGAACTTAATGCTGCCTACCACAAGATGCCCTCCGCCGCTCACCCCGCCGCCTTTGATTTCGCTGTGCAATTCTTTCACAATCTGCGGGATGTTCATCTTCACGCCCTTTGAACGCAATACTGCAAAATCGGGACCATATCCGATGGTGACCACGGGCTGCCCGCTGTACTGGGAGCACAGGCGGTCATGGATTTCACCGCTTGTTTTGCCGGGCGGAGGAAACGTGAATTTGTGGGCATAATTTTCAACATCTATTACATTCAATACAGCGCCGTTAGCAAGTTTTTGGGTTTTTACATTGGGCATTGACGCCTCAAGCTGTTCCGTAATAGCAGCGTTTGCCTGCTCGCATAATAATTTTACTATCTGCTGATGGCGGACATTGGAACCGAGATTGAGAATGTCATTCATGATACCCCTTCCATCATTGAACCTCTGCCAGAAAGCTTCGTAATCAGTTGCAAGCGCCATGTTCTTCAGGTCTTCAGGTTTGTATTTGTCCGCTACAAGTGATTTATAAAGCTCTGCTTCAGGAGCAGCAGACCTGTCCCCCACGGCTGAAACGGCAGGGAGATGCTTTATCTCTTCCGTAATATCGGGATTTATCATCCGTGCAATCTCGGTTCCAATCATGCCTGTGGTTATGCCGAAATCCCCGCCTGCATATGCAGGGTTAACATGCTCAAGCACCATGGAATCTATTGTCCCGTCCGGATGGTGGTGGTCGATTACCATTATATCCACACCGTAAATTATCGCCTGTTTCATGGCAGGCATATCCTCCTCGGTTGCGCCGTTATCCATCAATACCACAAGCGGCATCTTCTGGGAGAAACGCTCCTGGTCTTCAAGCGCGAATGTGAGGTCTTTTGTCACATCCTCAAGTTCATAGAATGGCGCCTTTGAAGGGGAGCGCCTGTAGAAGTGGCGGTCTGCCTCAGAGCCGCCGACTTCGCGCAGCAGCGGTAGGAGCGCGCGCTCGATAGCGATAGCCGAAGTAATGCCATCTGCATCCGCGTGGTGCCTTATGATTAGCGGGCGGGACTTGAAGACCGCTTTCCTTATGAGTTTGGCTGCGTTTCGCATCTTTGGTCTTAGCTTTTCCAGTACTTCGCTTTTTACAAGGAACTGGATATCATGGGGTTCAGCGCGCCTGTCTATCGCTGATTCAATCTGCTCCTTGATGCCTGTCGCATCCCCGCCCCATAGCTGCTTCATGGCACGTATCTCTACCTGCATGGCGCCGTTCCTCATCGAGGGCTCACCGATTACCTTGACTATGGTTTCGGACTTTATTTCAGGATACGCGCGCTCGCCTGCTTTCTCAAAGGCTGCGCACTGGACTGTCCCATCCTCATCCGAGATTGTGAATATCGTGGGACCGCCTGTTTGTTTTATCTGTATTACCTCGCCTGAGAGATGGATGAGCTTGCCCAGATATTTTGAGAGTTCTGTGGTCTTTCGGCGGGGGAGCTGTTTTTCAACTTCAATTAGCTGGAATTCTTTCAGGCTCTTCGGGACAAGCTCGATGTTGCCGTTTGAGGCTATGTTTTTCACTTCAACGAATATCTTATCCCCGATTTCGGGGAGGGAACTGATATTGCTTGAATGGATGAGACCCCGAAGCTGCGGGTTGAGGTCAACGAACACGCCGAAGTTGGCATGCCCCTGCACTTTTCCTTCGTAAACCTTCCCGACCTCAAGCTCGCGCGTGTCGCACTCTGCGCTCAGGACATGAACGAGAGGTTTTTTGGCGCAGCTTTCGCAGAGGTCGCCCTTTACGGTCTCCCTGCCGCAAACGGTGCATGTGAAGAACTTACCCCTGCCTGCGCATGTCTTGCATGGTTCGGTGACTGAGAGCCTGCCTGTGCCCTGGCACTTTGGGCATTTTATGCCCCCTCCCAAGAGTTTTCCCAGGTCTTTTTCCGAGAGTTGATCAAGGCTTATGGCTTTTGGCTTGCCTGAGCCTTTGCAGTCGGGGCATTCCTTTTCGCTGAGGATGGTATTGCCTGTTCCTTTGCAGGCGGTGCATTCGGTTGTCATAGATTTGAGTGATAGATGCGGTAGGGAGTGAAATAAGTTACGTGGGATTAGCCCGACCTTAGCATGTTCGGGATTGAATCAATCTGGCAATATGCTTTATTACCCTCCACGCCGAACTAAACCCCGATGACCATCGACCTCATCATCTCCCGCCTTAAAAACCGTTACCCTCCAGGCAAATTCAATTCACGCGACCCTTTCCGCCAGCTTATAGCCACAGTCCTCTCCCAGCGCACCCGCGACGAGGTCACGGACAGGGCATCAGGGAAGCTTTTTGCGAAATATGGCACGCCAGAGGGGCTTGCACTCGCCGATGTTAAGGACATTGAAGAATTGATACGCGAAGTAGGGTTCTACCGCATCAAAGCGCCGCGAGTAAAGGAAATAGCCCGGATAATCAGCAACGATTACAGGGGCAAGGTGCCGGATGATATGGAAGCATTGCTCTCGCTTCCGGGTGTTGGCAGGAAGACCGCAAATTGTGTGCTGGTTTATGGCTTTGGCAAGGATGCCATCGCGGTGGATACCCATGTCCATAGAATCTCAAACAGGCTCGGGCTTGTCAGCACAAAGTCACCCGAGGAGACAGAAATTAAACTTCGCGAAGTCCTGCCGAAGAAACACTGGCGCCATATCAATGAGCTGCTTGTGAGGTTCGGGCAGGAGATATGCAGACCTGTGGGACCGAAATGCGGAGTATGTATGCTTGGTGAACTGTGCCCGGATAAGAGGAATTATAACTGAGTATTAGCACAATTGATAAATAACATGGTAACAAATTGGCTATTATATATTCATATCTAATAAACAACATGATAACAAATGATAAATAATTGTATTCAAATATGGTTGTAAAAACCATTATAACCCTTTGAAAAGTAGTTGTAATTTACAAGGAGACACAGCATGGGCATTCTGATATACTCTACCAGGAATTGTCCGAATTGCAAGGTACTAAAGCAATTTCTGGAAAACAAAAATGTACCATTTAATGAGGTAGATATGGCTACCCCGGCAGCACTGACCGAACTGCGCATGAACGGAGTGTTCACTATGGCTGCGCCGGTGCTACAAATCGATAATAAATTCCATACATACAACGAACTGTTCACACAGGACAGGATCAACCAAAGCAAGCTGGAATCCCTGATTAAAGATGCCAGATAGGGCTGTGAAACCCGGTTAATCCCTGATGGATAACTCCGGGTTCACCAAAAACCGTCGCGCCTGTTTATGGGCGCAGACACGTATGCTCGCAGGCATGCGTGGATACTGCGTAAACCGAAGTTTCGGTCCCGAGTCGCGCCTCGGGAGGGCGCAGACACGTATGCCAGCAGGCATACGTGGATACTGCGTAAACCGAAGTTTCGGTTTACCGACAGTTTCGAGGCAGGACGCAACCCTGGCAAAAACCGCATGACAAAGAAAAAAAGGTGGAACAATGGGTAAATATATTGAAGTTCAGTTATTAAATCTTATAGAAGAGCATAAAGAGGAGCTGTTTGAGGCTTTCCTGCGGGAAAAAGAACAGTCTTTCCAGAATCCAAAAAAGCAGGTAGTTCAAACTACAAAAGAAGTGCAGACCATCCAGAAAACTCTCGGCGGCTCTTTGGTTTCGGTTATACCCAAGGTCAGGACAACAGACGGGCACCTGATGGACTGGGACAGGAGCACCATTGTCAAGCAATTGATGAAGGAAACAAAACTCAGCGAAGATTTCCACGGAAAAGCTGCGATCACGGAAGAAGAGGCAAAGGAAATTGCAAAGGAGACCGAGAAGAGAATAAAAGAGATGAACGTGAAATTCCTTTCAGGCCCCCTGGTGCGGGAACTTGTCAATATAATACTGCTTGAGCGCGGACATACGGAATGGCGGAACATCTCGACAAGGGTGGGGACGCCGGTTTTTGACGCTTACCGCATAGATATGGGTACCGGATTTGAAGCGAACGACAATGCCAACCTGCAGGAAAACGCGGAGACAAGCCATAAGAAAAAGGCGGACAAGATGAGCAAGGAGCAGTATCTTCTCATGCTCCCGCCAAAGCTTGCTGACTCGCATCTTAATGGCGATATACATATACATGACCTTGAGTACTTCGGGACACGGGCGTTCTGCCAGGACTGGGATTTGCGGTATTTCTTCTATTACGGTCTCATGCCCGACGGCAGCGGCACAAAGGCGAGCGTGGCAGGACCTGCAAAGAAAGTCGAGGTCGCGATACTTCATGCCGTGAAAGCGCTGGGAAGCGCCCAGACGAATTTTGCGGGCGGGCAGGGATTCTATAATTTCCTGACATTTATGGCGCCGTATTTTGAAGGCATGAGCTATGATGCGATAGAGCAACTCATGCAGATGTTCGTTTATGAGATGACACAAATGATGGTGGCACGCGGGGGACAGCTCGTTTTCTCCTCTGTCCAGCTCTCCCCCGGCGTCCCTTCACTCTGGCGCGATAAGCCCGTTGTTTATAAAGGCAGTGTCTGGGACGGCGTAATGTCACCCAAACGCACATACGGGGAATTCGAGCGCGAGGTCCGCCTCTCGTTTGAAGCGTTGATGAATGTTATGCTGAAAGGCGATTACTGGGGAAAGCCCTTCAATTTCCCCAAACCCGAGATAAGTATCGAGCCTGATTTCATGGTCGAGGACGAGGATTTCAACCGTTCGCACCCTGATATTCTGAGCTACGACGAGCTTTATACGAAGGCGTTTGAACTGGCGGCGAAGTACGGAGCGCCGTATTTTGATAACCAGCTTCCCGAGTACAGGGGCGCAGGAAAAGGAATAAGCTGCTACCAGTGCTGCGCATATAATTTCTCATCCTCGCTCGAAAAAGATTCCGAGTTTGAGGATAAGCTGTATTTCAGGGATGGCAAGCATTTTTCAATGGGCGCCTGGCAGGTAGTATCGCTTAACTGCCCGCGGGCTGCGTACAAGGCAAAGAAGAATGATGAGGCGCTATTTGCGGAACTCAGGCAGATGATGGACATGTGCATGGAACTCTTCAAGGTGAAGCGAAGGTGGATGGATATCGTTATCAAGAATAACAGGATGCCGTTCGCCACGCAAAGACCGAAAGACCCGTATACCATGCAGCGCGGCGAAATCGCTGTTGATACGAAAGGGCTTGTTTATACCATCGGCGTGGTGGGCATCAACGAGATGGTGCAGCACCATACAGGGAAGCAAATCCATGAAAGCGATGAGGCGCGAAGGCTTGCTATCCGCGCCATGTTCGAGATGAAGTTCTATGCAAAGGAACTCTCTGAAAAGTACGGCATGGAGATAGCTCTTGCGCGCACGCCCGCGGAGACGACGGCGCAGAGGTTTGCGGTCTCAGACCTTTTGCACAAGGAATACAGGAAGTGCGCCGAGCCCCTGATAAAAGGCAACGTGCCCGAGGCGCTTTCGCACATCCACGAGACGCGCGACCTGCCTGTTTATTACACCAACGGCACCCACATACCTCCGGGTGCCGATGTTTCTCTTCCGCAGAGAATCAAGCTTGAGGAGACTTTCTTCCCGATAGTGGACGGAGGGAATATCCTGCATATCTGGCTTGGAGAGGCTGCGCCTGACCCGCACGGGCTCAAGGAGTTCGCCATGAATATCGCGAAGAACACGCAGGTTGGGTATTTTGCTTTCACGAAGGACATGACTGTTTGCATGGATGATTTCCATGTGGCATCGGGATTGCTTGAGGAGTGCCCGAATTGCGAGAGCGATAATGTGGAGCATCTGTCCCGTGTTACTGGATATATTCAGGCTGTTTCGGGGTGGAATGAGGGGAAGAAGCAGGAGCTGAAGGACAGGAAGAGGTATGGGGTGGGGGTGTGATGTGAGAGAAAAGGGTTATAGTGGTTAATAATTTGCCAATAAAATACTCAGTTGACGAAAAAATATGGAAAAAGGAGATTAGGCCGTATTTTTTAGAAAAACGAGGAGTTTTAAACATTGAAAAGGCTCTAAAAGATTTCAATATATCGCCTGAACGAATTAAAGAGATAAAAGAAAAAATAATAAAAAAGAGAAAGCAAAAAAAGACGAAGATTCCCAGCACCTTTGGAGAAATATACACATCGTTTTTCTTGGAAAAAAAGAAAAAAATCTACCTAATCGGTTTGAGGTGGCCCAGAGAGATGTTTGAGATTCAGACTGGAATAGATTTGGTTGGGATTAAATCTAAAGGTTTTGATATTATTTATGTTCAAGTTAAGGCGACTGAGAAAAAAGAAAAGTTTTTGGTAAACACACAAAAAGAGGGGCTTCCAGATGACTTAAAAGACAAAAAGATTGATGAATATTTCTGGGAAGAAACAAGGGAACCTGCAACAAAGTTGTGGATTATCGACCTAGCTAAACAATTGGTGGAAAAAGGCGTAATCAAAGCTGATAAAAATGCTGTTGAAAAACTTATTATGGCTAAAGAAAAATATATTCGGTATGGATCGCTTGTTCATCCTCCTCTTGATTACAAGGTAGATTTTTCCCCTGAATTCGAAAAATTGCTTGGATACTGTAAGGAAAAACATGAATCTGAAGGAAAAAAATGTGCAAGAAAATGTTCTGCTGATTGCTCTGACAAAAACCCCATTTATTTCATCGATATGGTAGTGAAAGATATTACCAAAAGGGTGGATGACATAATTGAGCTTGAATTAACTGTTGTTCGCAAACACGGTAAGGTTGAGTGAAATGCAACTGATAAAACCGATGGACAATTACTTTAATTTTTTGGATGTGGAACAAAATAAATCCTTGGATAAAATAATTAAAGAATACAAAAAGGGCAGGGTGGGATTGGATAGATACTTGGAAGGATTTGAATCGGATTCAAATGTAAGAATATCGCAAAAAATAAGTGAAATGCTCAGGGCTTCGACAGCCTTATCACTATACGGAGAGCTGTTATTTTTAGAGGACAGGTTTGAAGAAGATGGAACAAGAGAATGGCATGATTTTCTTGTTTTGTCTGCAAGAAATTACCAGAAAATAATTGAGATTATTGAATTAAATAAAATGAAAGGGGAGATTTTCCCAATTCATACCAAATATCAACTAATGCTTATGTCGCTATTTGAATTCCATAATGCCCGAAGACATGCAATTGCAAAATCTCTTTCTCAAAGAGCACTCGAAACACTTGAAGCGATTGAAAAAAATTTTGGAAATAAAGAGATCGATAGAAAAACATTGTCTCTTCACAAGTGTCTTATATTCTTCTTGAAGGCTGAATTCTCAAATTGTAGAGAATTTTCAAATAAGGTTTTAAATGATGCTGTGAATGAAATTCAAGAAAAAGAAGAGTATCTTGGTATTCCAGAGATTTATGATACAATAGGCATATCATATATTTTAAAAAGCCTTGTATCGATTATTGGTTACATCGAAGAGGGAGATGAAGATAAATTAAGTATAGCATTTAAGGATATTAATGAAGCGATTAAATACGCTGCTGCTTCAAAGCGTGTTGATCTGCGCTACTTTTCAAATAAGCTTAACATAAGCTATAAGATTTTGTCTGAGCTTTCAATGTGGAATATAAAAAAATTGTTCGATTTTGAAAAAACCAACTCAAAAACGGCGTTAAATGAATATATCAGGCTTAAAATAAAAAATGGACATTATTTCATGTTTACTTCTCAATACGATGCTTTATTCGAGAAAAAGATATTAGATAAAGAGAAAAATTCTTTAATTTCAATACCAACTGGAGCGGGCAAAACGTTTCTTGCTGAGGTTTTGATACTTAAAAGGCTTTTAAAGCTTAGATATGAAGATAAAAATAAAAATAGCATTATTGTTTATCTTGTGCCTTCAAGAGCGCTCGCAAGAGAAAAGTTTGATGATTTCACCAAGGCATTTGACGGCGAAAATAAATTAAAATTCAAGACATGCCAAATTACCGGGGAAATTGTCCTCAACGCTGATGAAGCGATTGAAAAGAATGACATAGTTATAATGACCCAAGAGAAATTCGATATGATTCTCCGGGAAGAATTCTTTGGGGTGGGTATTGATACTCTGATAGTCGATGAATTTCACAACATAAGATCCGGCTATAGGGGTTTGAAACTCCAATTCGCAATCATCAGATTCAAGGATCTTCCGGCTTATAAAAAATCAAATATTTTCCTGATTTCCGCGATAGTAAAAAAAGAGAACTTTGATGAAATTGGGAATTGGATTTATGCAGAAAATCTTTTTCAAACGGAATGGAAACCCACTTTTACTAGGATTGGTATAATTTCTTTGGATGATCCAGAAAGATTGATTCACTTTAACGATGGTATTGCAATCGACTCTAAAATGCCTGATGAAATACAATCAGCTCATACAGGAATAGCTGCTAGGTGGTTAGCCTCAAAATTTGCTGAAGATGAACCCGTATTATTATTTAGTACTTACGTTAATATTCCTTATGAGAATAAAAATCATTTATTAGATATAGCACGAGAACTAAGCCAAAGCGATTTGAAAATACCCTATATGCAAACTTTCAATGAAAAATACTCAACAAAACTGAAGAGAATTGTTGGCAATGAAGAAATTTACGAATACTTTAAAAAAGGCATCGGGGTGCATTGGGGACAGCTTCCCCATCCCGTGCGGAAAATAATGGAAGATGCTGTAAAAGATAAAGCAATAGGCATTCTTATATCAACCACAACGCTAGCAGAAGGAGTAAATCTTCCCATAAAGACTATCATTATTCCGAGCCTGATGATTCAAGATGAACCGATGGATTTTGGATTGTTTTTTAATTTAATAGGCAGGGCTGGCAGACCGTTTAAACATGCCGAAGGCCAAATCATTTTAATTGCAAGCGATAAGGGGCATAGAAATCCGCTAGAGAAGGTCAATAGATATTATAACGCCAAAAGAGAAAATATCGAACCTATAAAATCCCCTATTCACCTGATATTCAAGCTTAGAGATGAAATTATACCCAAATATGAAAAAATATACAGCAATAAGCCGACTGAGCGAAATCTCAACAGGCTTGAAGACAAGAAAAAGGAATTGAAAGTTCATGAAGCCAACTTGGAAGCTGTTATGTTGGCTATGGTTGCTGAAAAACTCGTTCATAAAATAGCGAATAATAATGAGTTGATTCAAAAAATAACCATAGGTAAATCAGATGACTCTGAAATGGAAAAAATCTCAACACTCTTGAGAGATGTTGAAAAGAAACTTATTGAGGATTATAAAGTAATATATTTTAATGAAAAAGAAAATAAATATGTAGCATCGGATTTCGGATTGGTTGTTTATCGAACAGGTTTTTCTCCTAAAACCTGTCTAGACCTCTACAATCAATTAACAAAGATTGCACCGGAAATCTTAAGCCTTAAATTTAATCCTAAAAATCTTCAATTTCAAAAGACCAGCAGGGATTATTTTATAGTTCTAGTAGGG
>JBAQYK010000431.1:0-4811 GCA_049299995.1 Candidatus Methanoperedens sp. | reverse complement strand
TCTTGATGAGATCTCGTTGCTGCCCGATTGAATGAAGCATGTTACTGAGCGTCTTGGGGGATACTTTTGCATCGGGTATGATGTCAGATAAGTAAGAACCCTGGTAATGATTTTGGACATTCTTTAGCGGTGATGATGAGAAAAAACGAAATGCTGCGAATGTGAATATCTCCTTCCATGTATCCGGAAACACTTCTTTCAGGTTCTGGATGATGTCTTTTGATTCATTAGCTATGAATCGTGATGCTCCGAACTCTTTTACACTGATGTTTTTCTGTGATTCTATTATCCTTTCATGCTTTGGTTTTATGAGCCCTTCTTCTGTTATTTTGCCAAGGAATTTTTCTGTGATCTTTTTGGCTCGTTTCTTTTCTTTGTCATATTCGCTTCTGATTTTGTAGAGATAATAGTACTTTCCGAGTTTTCTTATTTCGGTTCCTTTTGTTTTGTGTTTCAATACCCAATCTGGATGCACTACATAGTACGTATATACGTAATACAAATATATAAAGGTTTCGGTATGTGTTGGTGATTTTCTAAAAAATATTCCACAAATCAGGCGGAGTTACGGGTTAATAAGAACTGAAATGGTCTATCCTTACCCTTTCCTTGCCTGGATTATAAACTCGTCCGCAAAAAGATTCTTCCAAAGCTTCGCAAGTCTATACCACAGGAAATTCAATTTTTCCTTGAAAATATAGATGCTCGGCGTAACATCAAGCGAGGTAAGCCTGTATCCTGCATCCCTGGCAAGCTTTTTTGCAGAATTAAGATTATAAAACCTCAGATGAGATTCATCAAAAACGCCGCTGTCCGCATACTCAAATTTCCCAAAAAAGATGGTCATTCTTGAATGCCAGTTTACGATATTCGGGACTGAATATATTATAAAACCGTTTTCGGAGAGGTATTTTTTAAGGCTGGTTAATATCAGGGTTGGCTCTTTCAAGGGTTCAAGGACGTTTCCAAGAATGATGACGTCAAAATACTCATTTTCGTAAGGCAATTCTGTTGTTTCGATATCCAGGGTCAATATTTCCACACATTTGTTTTTTGCTATGCCCGACATTTTGGGGTCCTTATCTATGCAATAGACGCGGCATTTTTTCCAGATAGATAGAAGATTTGCAATAACCCCTGACCCGCAACCCACCTCCAGCACTTTTGAGCCGGTTGGTATTAATTTGAATATTTTACAGCGTGATGTGCAGGTATCGATGTACATATCCTCACCAAACTTTTGCTAATATTTTGTTGTATTCTGGCATCGCTTTACTTACTGTGAATTTTATCGTCGCTTATTCCCCCGTCTCAAAGGATTCCACATCCAGTTATTCGCTGCATGCCTGTCTGTGTGGTCATGTGATTACAATGCATCCCGTCCCCTTACCTTTGCGGTGATGGCTTTTTTGTCCATATTTCACATAATGGGCATGTTATTTCTATTTTGCTCATATTATTTTATCTTATCGCTGAGCTTTAAACTTATCGCTAATTTTTATTTGGTTCTTGTTTTCTGTGTAGTTTTCAGCGGCAGGTTATGTGTTAATGGGAAGAAATAAATTTAAACCATGCCTGCATATATAAAATATAACGCATAATTTGATGAATGGGGATAAACGTGGCATACCAATCAGAATCGTATATCAAAACCACTGTGGAGGCTTAAATGAATGATAAGGAAAACATAAGAGCCGACCTTGTCGTATTACCTCTATAAAAGCCGCCGCCTTGTAAATGACATGATGTTTGCCCGCCAGAAGATAACAGCCTGAATCAAAAAACGATAGTGTCATAAATTTCATGACCTGGTGTATTTATATGTCTCAGCTTGAAAATCATGGCTTTGCCTCTGCACCTCTGGGTCTGGTATGAAAAACAACTAACTCGTACGAGTTCGTATTAGTTCTCTGTTAATGTCCAATTTGTTGTTCTTTTTCATCGTTATCTATGAACCATAGTTCATAGCTGACTCTGTGGTTGATTTTCTTTGCTATGGCATAATTATCCAGAAAAATTAGAAAGCCACTTGATTTTATTGCGAATATTTTTAACTTCATAACCCATCTTGGTATGAAGCAGGGCAAGGCATGATATCGCAACTAAAATCCATCCCACGTATAGGAGAAAAAACAGCAAGCCGCCTTATCGGGCACTTCGGCTCCGAAAAGCAGGCGCTCGATGCCATCATGAACCGGGATATAGCAGCGATAAGCGAAGCCGAAGGAATGACGGAAAAATCAGCCATATCCCTTGTACTTGACGCAATGGCGTTAGATGAAGGCGTTGGCGCCAGGGATTTTCTAAAAACCGGCGAGGCTTTTGAAATATATGAGCGCCTGATGTCGCTGATTAAAGATTTTGCCCACACGGAACATGCCATGACCAAATTGAATTTGTATTATCCATATCCAGCCTGCAAAAAAGACAAGATAATAAAAACCCAACAAGAGATTTGCAGCATTACCGGGATGACAGGGGGGCTTGATAACGATGAACTATCTTCCCTTTTAACAAAAATAAAACCTCTAAAAACGAATTATAATATCCCCGTAATCAGGGACAGGGTAATCATTGCAACAACGGCTGAGGAATTTGAGGCTGCAAAAAAATTCCCGGTTTCAGTCCAGCTTGTTTCTGAACCAAGGGAAGTGGTGGATGTCTGCCGCGGGTACTCCCACGTCATTATCAGTACAAGCCTTGCAGGAATGGATTTCCCGGATGACCTTGACGTTGATTTTATCGACATGAATAAAGCGGAAATGTGGCAGGTAGCTCCTGAAAAGGAACTGGCATTCTTTTCAAAGAACCTGGAATCCATCACTCATGCAATTTCTGTTATCAGGAAAATCCGCTATCTTGCTCCGGGTTTCTGCAATAAGATAAAAGACGAAGATATTGAACGGTTGTCATCGGGTTTAATGAAGTTGTCTAAGGACACTGACGTAAAAAGCGGTCTTGACAGTGAAATTGACAGGTGCAGGTCTGTTTATGACAGGTTAAATTCCGTCATTACAGCAGCCGAGAGGAAAGCGAATCTTGAGTTCGGAGCCCTGATTGAAAAGAGTTCGATTACAGTCAGGGGTTTTGACCTCCTGACAGCTATGAATGGAAGCATAAACCAGCTTTTTGAAAAGGAGATACGGGAAAAATATACAACAGTAACGACGAGCGCGCTTCGTGAAATAGTAGCAGAACTTGACTTACAGCCGGCAGAGATGCTGTATGTGAATAATCTTTTCAGCGAGGAAGTATCGCATCCCATAAGGATAAATCCCCGCGGCGTGGATGGGTTAAAAAACCACCTGCAACGCATTATGACTTCGAAAAAACTTGTTTTTTTAAGAGACTGCGCCCGTGGACTTTCAAAATTGAAGGAGCCTGCATCCCTCATTGTTCGCGAGGTTCTTGATTTTGATGTGGGATACACCATTGCATGTTTTGCCAGAAAATATGCCCTGAATATGCCCTTGCTGCAGGACAATAACGGTATATGTATTGCAGGAGGAGCCAATCTTTTCATTGAAAATGCAGTCCCCATAAACTACGCTGTCGGGGTGTCGCGTATGAATCCGGTCGCCGGCAAACTTAAAGAGGCGCACGTAGTCCTCCTGAGCGGCGTAAATTCGGGAGGCAAAACCTCGACGCTTGAATTACTCGCACAGGTTGTAATACTTTGCCACATGGGTTTTCCAGTGCCAGCAAAAGAAAGTGAACTGGGTCTTGTTGAGGAATTCTATTATTTCGGTAAATCCAAAGGAACAATGGATGCCGGGGCATTTGAAACCACTATCAGGGAATTCTCGGCTGTGGCGAATGATAAGAGCAAGATTGTGCTTACGGACGAGATGGAATCCATCACTGAACCGGGCGCTTCAGCCAGGATTATGTCAGGTATCCTTGAGGAGCTTGATAACAATAAGGGGCTGGGTGTGTTCGTGAGCCACCTTGCAGAGGCGATATTAAAGAATACAGACCACAGGATACGTGTTGACGGGATTGAAGCGCAGGGTCTTGATGAACATCACAACCTGATTGTGGACAGGAACCCGCGCTATAATTACCTGGCGCGAAGCACCCCGGAGTTGATTGTGGAGCGCCTTTCGCGGAAGGATAAGGATAATGAATTCTATGCGCGGTTGTTAAGGAAGTTCAAATAGTTTTGTTTTATGTACCTTGAGTTGTCCCAACCTGTTGATTGTTTGTGTGATTTTACCTATGATTTTTACTGGCAACACCGTGGGAAGCGGCTTTTGCCTTCGGGCATTATCCCGCGCCAGAAGCGCACGTCTTATACATACGAAGACCTTGTCTCCTGTTTAAAGAGGGGAGAGGATGTGCATATTATAGGAAATGCCGGTAAAAGGCTGGGCAGCAGTCTCGGTGTCGATTTGAAGTTTTTTGGTGGGACAGGGAGACCTCTTGGGACTGGTTCGATAATTGTGGATGGGGATGTTGATTCCAGGATGGGGATAAGCATGGTTTCAGGGGCTATCTATGTCAACGGCAATGTCAAGCAACCGATGGGAAATGTGGTTGAAGTAAAGTCTGACCGCGCAGGTTTCAGGAAGTTCAGGTCGATTACAAATTTACTCCACGGGGGAGGGGAGGATGAAATCCTTCCTCCCAATGTCCTGAACGGGGATGAGCTTTTCCTGAAGGATGGCATAATCAGGGATACGATTGCAGCGAGGCTTGATTCAGATAAGAAGGTCATTGTGGACGGGGATGCAGGTATGAGTGCCGGCATACTGATGAAAAGAGGCTTTCTTCATGTGGATGGGGATGCGGGCATGAACACAGGCGTACTT
>JBAQYK010000430.1:0-1699 GCA_049299995.1 Candidatus Methanoperedens sp. | reverse complement strand
GAGCAGCGTGTGCATCTTCACTGCCGATTTGGTGGTGCGAAACAGCGCCCACGGAAAGAGCGACAGGCACAGGTCGATGGTCGTTGAGTCCAGCGCGTAGGTCGTATTCTCCAGTTCGATGCCAAAGCTGTCGTCGATATAGAGCTTGCGCGCCCGTGCGACCAGGTGCTGGGCAAATTCGGCATGGATACGCCAATCCATCGACTCGTTGGCATCGGCCAGCGTCGAACGCTTGATATCGTGCCGGAAGCCCATGTGGTAAAGCTTTGCGGTCTGTGCCGACAGGCAAACTTCGATGTCGCGCAGACTCTCGCGGTAGGTCAGTTGCGCAAAGGCCATCACGCGAAATTGATCGGCGCATGTCAAGGACTTTACGTAGCGATCTCCATCGTGACGATCGACGATACGATGGAGGGTCTTCCAGGGAAGGAAGTCCATGAGTTGAGCGAACAGCGTCTTGCCGAGGTTCATCGGTATCTCCGGGGAAAAACCCGGAATTCTGTTGGAACACCCTCGGCAATTTCAAATCAGAGACACCATTTTGCGCCTGGAATCGCCCGTCAATTAAGGCTCTCAGCGATTTCACCTTTCGTTTTACCGGACAGTAGTGGAAAAATATAGACTTTTTCGGATACTACATTTTCAAACATCTATGTTTCTTGCGCCCAAGGCATTGGATTCTATAAATGCGCGCCGTGGTTCTACTTGGTCGCCCATTAGTGTGGTGAAAATTTCGTCCGCAGCAATAATGTCTTCTATTTGGACGCGAAGTAAACGTCTTACTGCCGGATCCATCGTGGTTTCCCATAGCTGTGACGGATTCATCTCGCCGAGGCCTTTGTAACGTTGAATTCCCATTCCCCGTTTAACTTCCTCCAGCAACCAATCCATTGCTTGTTTGAATTCGGTTATCGGTTGCTGATGATCTCCCCGTTTTATATTTGCGCCTTCACCCAATAATCCGCGCAAGACCTCGGAAGTATTGATCAATTGAGCATAATCGCCGCTTTGCAGAAATTCTTGGTCTATGTATTGAGTTTGGATGTTCCCGTGGCTATTTCTTTGAATAACAAGGCGGTAATTTTCATTGCTTTCGTCATAACGTACTGCAATTTCCAATTTTTCTCCGCTAAGTTGAGCGGACAGATTGCTTGCACTGGTTTCCGCCTCGCTCTTACTGGTTAAACTCATGGAAGGTATTTTCAAGAGGGAATGCAGCACCGTCGGCGCTATGAAACGGCTTAAGCGTTCAATAATCGCTTCTGCCAAGAGATAACTTCTGGCAATTTCTTCCAGGGCTTCAACGGATAGTGGCTGTTTTCCGCTTGAAGTCGTCAATTCAGCTTCATTGAGCGCTTGTTGAAGAAGGTATTGCTTCAATTCATGATCGTCTTTTATATAGCGCTCTTGTTTGCCATGCTTAACCTTATAAAGCGGCGGTTGGGCAATGTATATGTGCCCGCGCTCGACTAATTCGGGCATTTGCCGATAAAAAAACGTCAGCAACAAGGTTCTTATGTGAGAACCGTCCACGTCCGCGTCGGTCATGATGATAATACGATGGTAACGTAGCTTTTCCGGCGTATATTCGTCTTTGCCTATGCCGGTGCCCAATGCAGTTATTAATGTAACGATTTCTTGCGAGGATACCAATTTGTCAAAACGCGCTTTTTCTACGTTAAGTATCTTGCCTTTAAGC
>JBAQYK010000429.1:0-2068 GCA_049299995.1 Candidatus Methanoperedens sp. | reverse complement strand
TATGCGACCTACTTTAAGACAGGCAAGGTGGACATAGCCCTTACTTGCAATGGGGCTCTTGCCGGTCTTGTGGGTATAACCGCAGGAGCAGCTTATGTGGCTCCATGGGCTGCGGTTGTAATTGGAGCTATATCCGGAATGTTAATAATGTTCGGATTATGGTTCAACGAGTGGAAACTCAAGATAGACGACCCCGTTGGCGCTATCGCGTGTCATGCATATAATGGTGTATGGGGATTGCTTGCAGTAGGCATATTTGCTGACGGCACATATGGCGGTGTGAAAGGATTAATAGTCGGTGAAACAGGGCAGATTATAGCGCAAGCAATTGATGCGGTAACTGTAGCTGTCTGGGCTTTTGGAACCGGGCTTATTCTCTTCGGAATACTCAAATATACGATAGGAATAAGGGTTTCTGCCGAGGAAGAATTGAGTGGTCTGGATATCCCCGAACATGGAACTAGCGCATATCCGGAATTTGTGATCGCTGGCCCACTCGATGGAAAGAGGTGAAAATATGAAGAAAGTAGAAGCAATAATCAGACCTGCAAAGGTAGAAGATGTCAAGAATGCCCTGGAAAAAGCAGGTTATGTAAGCCTGACCATTACCGAGGTAAAGGGAAGAGGGCAGCAGAAAGGAATAAAACAGGTCTGGCGCGGCAGGGAATATATTGTGGATATCCTGCCCAAGGTTAAAATTGAACTGACAGTAAAAGATGAAAATGCCGATGAAGTAGTAGGCGTCATCCAGCAGAGTGCCAAAACAGGCAGCTTTGGAGACGGCAAAATCTTCGTAATACCTGTTGAAAAAGTAGTACGAATTAGAACAGGAGAGACCGGGGCGGATGCCCTCTAATCTCCTATTTTTTTGATATTTTTCTTTTTTTTATTTTGTTAAATTGTAGTATATATAGTTTTCCTAAGTTTTGAGTTAATCTTATATACTATTAATTATACAGTAGGTATCCGTATGCCTTCATAAACTGGCGGTGAAAAATATGGATATGAATCAATCAATACAACATTGGAAGTATCTTCTGTTTGCGGTAATGTTACTTGCTGTACTGACCGGCACTGCGCAGGCTGCAGAGGCATCTGCGATCGATACAGGCGACACTGCCTGGATGCTGATAAGCACAGCCCTTGTGATGCTGATGATCCCTGCCGTGGGTCTGTTCTACGGCGGTATGGTGAGGAAGAAAAACGCTCTTTCCACGATAATGTTCAGTTTTATTATCCTGGCTCTGATAAGCGTGCAGTGGGTACTTTTTGGCTACACGCTCGCTTTCGGTCCTGATAAGGGAGGCATTATCGGAGGTCTTGACTGGCTTGGGCTTACCGGCGTTGGTCAGGCCCCTAACGCATCTTATGCAGCCACTATCCCGGCATTTGCGTTCATGGCATTCCAGGGGATGTTCGCAATAATCACGGTCGCACTGATCACAGGCGCTTTCGTTGAGCGCATAAAGTTCAGCGCCTTCATGGTTTTCTCGCTGCTGTGGGCTACCATTGTGTACGACCCGATAGCCCACTGGGTATGGGGCGCCGGAGGGTGGCTTCGCACAATGGGTGCGCTTGATTTCGCAGGCGGCACAGTTGTGCATGTTAGCGCAGGCGCAGCAGCTCTCGCATTTGCCTTCGTGATCGGGGCACGCAAAGGGTTCGGAAAGCAACCCATGGAACCGCACAACATCCCGATGAGCGTCCTTGGCGCTATATTGCTCTGGTTCGGCTGGTTCGGGTTCAACGCAGGCAGCGCTGTGACAAGCGGCGGACTTGCTGCCAGCGCATTCGTAGTAACTAACACCGCAGCAGGAGCGGCTGCATTGATGTGGACGCTTCTCGGCTGGTATCACAAGAGACCCAGCGTCCTTGGCACAGCGACCGGCGCTGTTGTCGGTCTTGTAGCCATCACGCCGGCATCCGGCTTCGTGACCCCGCTTGCAGCTATCTTTATCGGCGCCGTGGCATCAGTGTTCAGCTATTATGCCATGTTGTTCAGGATGAAGCGCAACGTGGATGAATCCCTTGATGTCTGGGCATGCCACGGCGTTGGAGGAACATGGGG
>JBAQYK010000428.1:0-3923 GCA_049299995.1 Candidatus Methanoperedens sp. | reverse complement strand
GAATACCCCCCTCCATAAGTCCCGCCCTGCATCTTTCCAGACGCAGACATCAAAATAATAATTAATATTATAACTATAAATATAACTACCTCCCAATCAACCGGTTCCCCCTGCCCGCCTGTTTGTGGCATGCTGTACTGGGATTTGACTTCTTCATTGCCTTTTACCAGCCCTTGTATTACCACCATTGACTCGTATATGCCTTTACCGTAGTCCCCGTTCCTGAAATTCGGCACAATTATCCTGTCCCCGATATTGACCTTCATGCTGTCCGTGATAGTGCCTTCAAGACCATATCCGACTTCGAAGCGATATCCCCGGTCTTCCTTTTCACAGCAAACGACGAGAATTAAAAGACCGTTGTCTTTATCCTTTTTACCGATGCCTGCTCTCTCAAAGAGATTTACGGCATACATTTCAATAGATTCCCCTTCCAGAGAATCTACGGTGACTACTGCAATCTCTACTGTATTTTCTTTTTCAATCTTCTGCGCAAGCTGCGTTATCTTTGCCTCATATTGGGAGTCTATGATGTTTGCATTATCTGTGACAAAACCCCTGGGCTGCGGATAATTGACCGCATTTGCTACGGGCAATAGTAAAAGCAAGAGTATTAACAACGTCCACTTCATAATGTTAAATCATGACCATATTAAGATTTATAGGTATCTAAATTTTGGGTTAATGCAGATAGTCCGATCTCGAACACTTATTTCTCCTGCTTCTTCTTAAAATAATCCTCAAGCTCCCACAAAAGGTAGAGGTCAACGTCGGCATAGCTGTTTTTCCCTACTTCGAACGGGTTATCCATGTCTTTTATGAGCATTATCAGACCGATGAGCAAGGACGAAGTCGCGCCTATCAGAGCCAGCCCCTCATAATATGGCTCTGTTTTTACAAAAAGCAACACGAGCAAAACCGCAGCAACAGCCAGTTCAGCAATACCGTATGCTGCCGGAATGAACGTTGTCTCGGCTATGGTTTTTATGCGGTTTGACATTCTCTCTATATTGGTCAGCTCTACCCTTAATTTCACAACAAGGGGCGGAGCCAGCCCCTTTTCTGCAAGGCGGTTGATGCTGTCGTCTATCCCGTCAAGAGCCGGGTTTAATTCCTCCAATTTCCAGGCGTTGTTCCTGAAATTTGAATTTAAAACCTGTAAAAGCCCTACTACCTGGGAGCGCATATCGCTGCTGGTTTTCTCGTTGCTTGTGTGTGCGCCCCTGCTGTCCCTGTAAAGAGCCTTTATGGATGCCGCCAGCTCTCCCGGTATTTTTTCGCTTTCCTTGTAATCAGTAAGCGTGCCAGTAAATATAATGGCTATTGTGAAAATCACCCCGCCAACGAGCGCCGTAATGAGCGGGCTCGCTGTGGCAACATCAAGGTTGAAGATATCGATTATTCTTTTTATGACAAGAAGTACTGAAACAATAGCCAGTACTTTGAATACAAGTCCCCATTTTTTCATGAAATTATTCATAATTGCCCCATACACCGGTTTACATCCATAAAAATTATGTGCCCGATTTACTGCATATAAGCCTTGCCAGGAACTTCGTGTACATCGCTAAATCTTCCACCCTGATATTCTCATCATCCGCATGCGCGTTGCTCTCCGTCCTTCTTCCTATCCCGAAGCAGCATGCAGGCAGTCCTGCGACCCTGGCTGCGTACGCCACGTCGAGGCTTCCCTGCGCCCCGGCAAGCCTGACGTCACGCCCCGCCACTTCGCCTGCCACCCGCTTTACTTCCGCAACCCAGGGATGGTTCATATCCGTAAGCATGGGCGCATAGATATCATCACAGCTCATCTTGAAATCAATATCGGGATGTTTTTCCCTCACGCGCGAAAGGGCGGCTCTCATCTCCCTGCAAACATCCTCAAATTTCTCCTCCGGGATGTAGCGGCGGTCGCCTTTCATCGTGCACCTGTCAGGAACTATGTTCTGTTTAACGCCCGCATTTATTATTGTGATATTGAGAACCGGCATTAAAGTATCAATACCTGTTTTGCGGCTGATTGCCATACTGGTAGGCACGTTTGAGCGTCTTTTCTCAATCTCTGCCTTGAGTTTCATCAGTTCAGTCATTATCGGGATTGATTTCTCTATTGCATTCACGCCGAGAAAACTGCTGCCGCTGTGGTATGATTTCCCGAACACGTCTATCTGCCAGTCCACGTTGCCGTTGGAGGCTATGGTGATGTCATCGCTGTCCCCGTCCATGCTCAGGAAATAGTCCGCTTCAAGCTTTCCAAGGTCTGCAAGGTAGCATAGACCTGAATAAGGTCCCATCTCTTCATCCGTCGTGAGGGCGATATTCAGGTTGAACTCTGGTTTTATGTCATGTTCCTTCATGGCTGACAGCACGGTAAAAAGCGCAGCCACGCCTCCTTTTGAATCAGCCACACCGCGCCCGAAGATGCGCCCGTCTTTGACTGTGCATTCAAACGGCGGCACGCTCCAGTTGGCACTTGCGGGAACGACGTCAAGATGCGTGTTGATTAAAAGGGTTTTTTCTGCTCCGACATTTTTTATTGCCGATAAATTTACCCGTTCTCCCTTAAGATGTGATAGACGGGGATTTTTCTTCTCAAATAATTCCCGCGGCATTACAAGCGTCTCGACATCAAAACCCATGTCTTTAAGTTTGCCGGCGGCAAAGTCCATTATTTTTCCATAATTCTCACCCGGCGGGACCTGCGTGGGAATGCGCACAAGCTCGCCAAGTGTCTTTATGGTTTCTTCGGTTTTGGATTCAAGATAATCGAATAATGCCTGCATTCCGGTTCAAAAAGGTTTTTATTACCCAAATCCTTTTTGCCTTGATTACAGCTATTAGAGCCGATGACCCTCGACGAAGATATAAAGGCGATTGAAGAAGAAATCTCTAAAACAAAATATAATAAGGCTACCGAAGGTCATATCGGTCGCCTCAAATCCAAGATTGCCCGCCTGAGGGACGAAGTACAGAAAAGAGCCTCTTCAAAAACCGGCGGGGAAGGGTTCTCGGTAAAGAAATCGGGCGATGCTTCTGTTGTGCTTGTGGGATTCCCGTCTGTTGGAAAAAGTACGCTCCTGAACAGCCTCACAGGAACGGAATCTGCGGTTGCAGCCTATGAATTTACCACCCTTGACGTAGTGCCCGGCGCGATGGAATACAAAGGCGCCACCATTCAGGTACTGGACGTCCCCGGTCTTGTGAGGGGGGCGGCTTCTGGCAGAGGCAAGGGCAAAGAGGTCATCGCCGTAATAAGGAACGCCGACCTTGCGGTGATACTGCTTGATGTTTTCCAGCTTGTCCACCATGATGTACTTATCCAGGAATTGCATGAAGCCGGTATCCGCGTCAATTCAAGACCTCCGGATATCACGATAAAGAAAAAAGCAAGGGGAGGCGTAAGTATCAGCAGCACGGTTGGACTGGGTCTTGACGAGGACACCATAAAAACCATCCTTGGCGAGTACAGAATCCACAATGCCAACGTACTGATACGCGAGAACATCAATATCGACAAGTTGATAGACGCTGTTCTTGGCAACAGGAAATATATCCCGGCGATAGTGGTTATCAATAAAATCGACCTTGCGGACGAATATGCCCTCAGGAAATGTAAGGAGAAATTCCCGGATGCTGTCCTGGTTTCTGCTGATAAAAAGGTACATATCGAAGAGCTTAAAGAAAAATTATATGAAAAATTAGGGTTTATCAGGATTTACCTGAAGCCGCAGGGCAAGCCGGCTGACATGGATGAACCCCTGATAGTGAGGTATGGTTCCAGTATCGGCGATATATGCGATAAGCTTCACCGCGATTTCAAAAAGCGGTTCAGGTATGCGCAGGTCTGGGGCGATTCAGCAAAGCATGAGGGACAGCGCGCAGGGCTTGACCACATGATGTACGATAATGATATCCTGACAATA
>JBAQYK010000427.1:0-2135 GCA_049299995.1 Candidatus Methanoperedens sp. | reverse complement strand
CTACTGTGCTTGTGACTATTATGGAAGCTGAAGCAAACCAACAGCTCACTTTACTTGAAACTCTTCGCGCGACAAGGATAATCGGGGACTGTGTTACATAGTTTAAGAGAGTTCACTGATATGGGTTTTTACAGATATTCTATACATAGTTTCATTTAACGCATTAATCTTGACCATGGGCTATTATTTTCAGATGGTCGTGATGATTATGATAATAATTTTTTAGAAAATTATATGTCCTATTAAACAATATAAACACATAAATAATGAGTAGAATAGGAAAAACCACTGGATAGCAATATCGGTGATAAAATGAAATCCATTACGCTGTTCAGTAATAAAAAAGATCACAAACAGGCTGCAAGGGATATAATCGAACAGGGACGGGCGCGCCTTGATTTTAAGCCAGACCTTGCCCTGTTCTATGCCACGCTTAAGTACAACGGCAAATACCAGTCCATGCTGGACATATTCCATGAGGAGTATGGCGGTATACCGCAAATCGGGGCTTCCGTGGACGGCATGATTTATCCGGACGATATGCGTATGGACGGCGCTGCGCTGGTACTGTGCGAGGACAGGGATGCAAGGATACGCGTTGATGGCGTTAAAGGAAAAGGTGCAATAGAGTCTGCGGAAAAGCTTGCAAAAAGGATAAAATGCGAGAAGGGCGCGGTTGTGCTGCATTTCCCCCTTGTGCATGTTCCGGGGGCTCTCAAATCGGCTGAGTTCTATGCGAGAGGAGTTTATTACAGCAACCTGTGTAAAGGTGCAAGTCCGGAAAAACAGAAAGAATATGCAGGGAGATTTGCAGAGTACTGCGACAGGGAAAATATCTTCTACTTACCCCCAACGATATTAAGCATTTTCGCGAAACAAACGGGTTACAAAGTCCCAATAATAGGTATGAATGTGATGCACACGCAGGTGAGATTTGACTCACCGCATATATTCTGCAATTTTGAGGATATTGGCGGGGGCATGGCGGCGCTGGTGATAGAAAAAGATGGCGTAAATGCCGTTTATGATGATATCTTTCCGGAGAAGGGGGAAACCGTGAAAGAAACGATGGATATCGTGCGTAAGGAGTTTACTGTGATTAAAGAGTTTAAAGCAAAATTCGAAAAAAATGTATTAATTTTGTTAGATGATAAGCCAGCTGTCGAGGCAGTAAAAGATTATATAGGCATAAGTAAAGAAAGCCAAGGTGATTTGATAAAACGTATGGGCAATGGAAATTTACAGGTTCAAATGCCTTACATGCTTGTGTTTTTTAATAGAGAAACCAATGGATTGATACATACCGGTGTTGGAGCCTATTACCCATTCGATTTATATCCTTTCTTTGCTGATATTTCGGACTGTGATGAGCAAGTTTTTCTGGCATACGAATATATAGATGGCAAATTTGAAGAATTTATATCAAGCTTGAAGCAAATAAAGCACGAAGAAAAATTCAAATTTTTATCTATAGATGTAGGAACAACTATGGCTTTTGGCAACAAAGTCTTTGGCTATAGCGATGAAATAAAAAAACTTGCAAAACAAAATTATTTCGGAGTTCTAACAGAAGCACCCTCGATATACCTGCCAAAAGACTTACAGAAGCGAAATTATATCACTGAAGTTGCATGTGATATTTTTTTCACAGCCGCTGGAACCAATGTGTGTTTGGAAATTTAGATGAAAGTACTTATTCCTAATACGATCAATGAAAGATAAGTTGACGTCACCATTGTCTTTATTGGTTTAAAGTCTCCGAATTCCAGTTTCCAGCTTTTTCTATGAAAATGATAAAAAGTATTTTTTATGAACCATATAAATGGTATTATGACTAATAGCATACCTATACTAAAAACTTTTAAAGCGATTGAATCTAATATTACTAAATAGTATAAAATTAAAAAAATACATGAAATATAGAGGAGTTTTGATGGGGCAAATATTACTCCAAGAGTTTTCAGACCAGTTGTCCTGTCCCCCGATATATCCTTAAGATCCTTAAGCAATACCCCAGATATTCCCAAAAAAGAGAAAGCTAACGCCAGTGCAATGCCTGAAGTATTTAAATCTGAATATATTAGCCAAATAGTTAGCGCGTAAGAAGGGTATGAAATTCCATATGTTATGAGTTC
>JBAQYK010000426.1:0-4871 GCA_049299995.1 Candidatus Methanoperedens sp. | reverse complement strand
AGTTATTCAGGCTTTTGGTGAATAGCACTGCACAATTATTTGAAGTAATAAATCTTGCAGGCATTTTGAAGATGAATAGAAATCTTGTGTCTAATTATATCAGCTTGCTTGAAAAAGCATTTTTGATTAAAATCAGTTATAACTTCACAGCCAGTGTTTCCAAGCAGGTAAGAGCAAGCAAGAAACAGTATTGCGCTCATAGTTCTATTGTTATTGCTATGCTAGATTATCCTTTTGAAATAATAAATACGGAGGTGGCAGGGCATTTAGTTGAGTCTGCTATTGCGAATAGTGTCGAAAAATTCTCTTTCTGGCGGACACCACAGCACGAAGTAGATATAATAATAGAAACTCAAAATAAAATAATTCCATTTGAGGTTAAGTATAAAGCACATATCGATAAAAAAGATGTTAAAAGCCTTATGAAATTCATGGAAGAATTTAAAGTTAAGAGAGGTTTTGTTATAACTAAAGATTTACTTAAGCAAGAAAAAATAAATGATAAAGAGATAATTTTCATTCCAGCCTGGCTGTTCTTATTGATAACGTATCCAAAAATACCTAATCCATGAGAATAAAGTAGGTCATATGCATTCCCGCATATGACTCTGGAGAGGATAAATGCATCAAATGCCTCCCCTGAAAAGAAAGAGACATATGAGACTGTGGTGCAGGCAGCACTCAAATCTGTGAGCTCTGCCTCTTAATTGAGGTATTTTTATCTTTTTTATTTCAATATTTCCATACAATTTATCGGTGATAAAGACATGCGGCGTACTGAAATAGAAATCATTGTTGCAATTCTTGAGTCTACAGAGGAACCCATAAACAAGACTGCCATAGTATACAAAACGAATATCAATTTCAAGCTTGCAAAGAAATACCTGGATATGCTGCAGGCGAATGGTCTCATAGAAAGAAATCCTGAAAATAAATATCAGGTTACGGATAAAGGAATATCGTATTTACAGAAAGCCAAGGAACTGTCCCAGTTTTTAGGGACGTTTTAATTATCCTCTCTTTTCATCAAATAGGCAGAGTAGTAAAAACGTATAAAAAATATGTCACAGTAGATTTTGGGGATAATGGGACGCTGGAAGATAAAAGCCGTTCATCTGATGCAAGGGCTTGGCAAACATGATAATCAACTTGCAGGTATGTTAACGAAAATGGGAGTTGTTTGGCTTTGGTTCCGGAAAAAGACGCGAAGTAAGGTATACTCCAGAGACAGCTTTCTGGGAATAGTCCTCCTCATAAATAAACCCATACAAATTTTGTAATTCTTTTTGATAATCCGGAGGTTTAATTTACATGCTCAATTTTAATTTACAGCAGGAAATGGCAAAAGCGTTTTTGATCGCGCTTGAAGGAGAACTGAAAATTGCTGAGAATAAAGCTAAAAATCAATATCATATTATCAACATCACTAAAACACACTCTAATGGACGTATACTGTTGCAGGGAACGTGTACGGACACAGATGCCCCTCCAAAAAAAGGCGGTCTTATTAAACCCCTCTTTTCCATAGCAGATGATGAACCGCAGTATCGCGTCGAAAGCGCTGTGCCTGTTGAATGCGGTTTTTCTGTCGTTCTCAGTACAA
Organism: Candidatus Methanoperedens sp.; assembly: GCA_049299995.1. Classification (GTDB taxonomy): domain Archaea; phylum Halobacteriota; class Methanosarcinia; order Methanosarcinales; family Methanoperedenaceae; genus Methanoperedens. The sequence continues at coordinate 3,268 of JBAQYK010000426.1, read as the reverse complement.
AAACCGCGCCGTCTTCCCAGGAACTTGGTTACACCCAGTTTACGGAAGTTCTTGAATCCAGCAACTTCGAGAAGATGGCAGTTGCCACAAGGGAACTTGGAATGAGCAAATCGCGGCATGCGCGAGTCTTGCTTGGGAATGAGCCTCTCCCTCTATTGATAGAATTGAATGATTTTCAGCCTTATAAAGAAAGGCTGAATAAATACCAGTACAGCGCTGTGGTGATGGCGCTGACCCATCACTTATCACTTATACAGGGCCCGCCCGGTACAGGAAAAACTTTAGTCGCTGCTGAGCTTGCACTCCAGCATAATAAGAAGGGGAGAAAAGTCCTGATGACGGCTAAAACGAATAAAGCCGCGGATGTTATGATATCGGCGCTCATCAAGCATATTGAGAGTACGGATGCACCGAAACAGTTACTCGGCACTATACTCAGGCTGGGTGTGGAAGAAAAGATATCCCCTGCCCTGAAACAATACACGCTGCAGTATAAAGTGCAGCAGCACAGGTTATATAAGGAGTATCACGCACTTGAAACTGAAAAAACTGCTGTACACAGCGAAATAGAAATCATAGAAGAAAAGGTACAAAAGATCAACGAATTTATTGGCAAAGATCATATACTTGCAATTCTGCGGAATCCGCTTGCTGAGATTAAAAAGATCAGGCTTGAACAGCGCATGGAAGAACTCAATCACCAGATTGAGATACTTAACGCAAAGTCGTGGAAACTTATCAATGAAATCAACGAGGATATTATTGAAACTGCGCCCATTATCGTAACTACTTCATACCAGTGCCCCCGCAGGGAACTTAAAAACATCGAATTCGATGCTGTTATTTTTGATGAAGCGTCCCAGGCAACTGTACCTGAAGCTGCAATGGCGCTTGTTAAATTGAAAGATAACGGGTTCCTGACTGTTGTGGGCGATCATAAACAGCTCGGTCCTATTGTCATGAGCGACCATACTATATTGAAAGTCTCGTTGTATGACCTGCTGCAAAGACGTATCCAGGATCATGATACTAATACGCCCCCGAATAAGAAAGCCAGGCTTACTCTCCGGAAACAGTACCGGATGCATGATGATATTGCTGAGATATGCCGGGTTCTTGCATATCCAGAAGGACTTGAATCCGCTGACCTTGATAAGACACTTAGAATAGATACATCAAAACTGAACGGATGCTGGCAGGATAAAGTTATTAATCCTGAGTATCCTGTAATTTTTGTATCCACGGAAGAGGTTGCAACCCAGGAAACGAAGGATAAGGGCGGCAGTACTCTTAATTTTAAAGAGGTAGAGATTATTGAAAATATGGTGAAACGATTGGAAGAAGTCGGGGTTAACCCGCCGCAGATAGCGATAATCTCGGCTTATAAAGGACAGCGTGAGCTTATATACTACAGCATGAAGAAATATGCTGTAGGCACAGTGGACAGCTTCCAGGGCGATGAAAACGATGTGGTGATATTCGACATCACCCGCGACAATATGCAGGGCGCAATAGGGTTTATGAAGGACCCGAACAGGCTCAATGTGGCAGTTTCAAGGGCGCGCAGAAAGCTCATTGTTGTCGGAAACAGGAAAACCCTGGGCAGTCATGTGAGAAACCACGTGTTCATGAAGTTCTTGAAAGCGGTTAGCAAGAACGTAGTGGTCATACCCGCACCGGAGATTACTGATGAAGATGTTTTCGGTCAGAAGAGCGCAACGATGATACCGCAGAAGATAGAAGCAAATGATTAAATAACTAAAATGCTTACAAGAAACCATAAAAGTATAAAAGGTGATAAAAGATGAAAATCAAAGATATGACGAAATTTAATCAAGAGATAGAAAATTTAAGACAAAATCTGTTATCCATCTTACATTCAATCCCAGTTGGATTAAAAACTGTAAAGCACGTAGAATTGGAAAGACAGATTAATGAATGTAGTGATGCAGAAACGTTACTTGATTATACCATAAAAGTTTTAGATGCGATAAAATGAATATTGAAAATTCAGAGTTTTCAATCCCAACTTCTTTTTCTGAAAAAAGAATATCCATACAATAATTCGAGGTTTTGAAAATAATGTCTGGTAATAATATAAGGATCGGCATAACTGAGCGCGGAGACGCGGGTTTGAATCTATCGTGGGTTGACAGGGCGAACGAGTTCAACGGACTCATTCTGGATCACCAAGCGTCTCTCTGAGAACTTCATTCAGCAAGCAGCAAGGGTCAATTCCATCGTCCACGCGACCATCACGGGGCACGGCAGTACGGTCATCGAGCCCAATGTGATTCCCTACGAAGAGTCTAAAGTTCTTTTCCAGCGCCTTATTGATGTGCTGGGGCATGAGCGCGTCGTTTTGCGCATCGACCCAATCATCCCGACGGAGAGCGGCATAACCACCGCATTGATGGTTTACAGGGAACTCCATGCAGAGCAGGACATAAAGACACGCATCAGAATAAGTTTCCTGGATAATTACCCGCACGCCCGCAGCCGTTTTTCTAATGCAGGACTGCCGCAGCTTCCATATCAGTTTCATGCGCCACTGAGCCAGCGCAAGGATATCGCAACACAGTTCCCAGACGCAGAAATCTGCGGCGAGCCGGGGTTCGCATGTATCGGCTGCGTCTCAGAGAAGGATCTTAAAGTCTTGGGATTAAGCACGGACAATTGCACCGCAGGAGGACAGCGGCCAGAGTGTCGCTGTCTCGCAGCCAAGACCGAGCTCTTTTTAGCGCGCGGACAATGCCCACACGGGTGTCTATATTGTTATTGGAAATAAGGATGAATCATCCCACAAGTGCAATGAAGGTAAGTATTGGGGTTTATATGCCTTACCTTCAGTATCTCTTTTCAATTCCAGTTACTTTTTCTGAAAATATGAAGAAAACAAGGGTTTGTAATATCTACTGTATAGCGTATAGTTTATATAACGTCTTGAATGTAAGAAAAAATATTTTCAATACAATTAAATGTAGTTAATACAAAAAGAGGAAACTATGAAAGAAATCGCAAAACAAATTGAAGCCCGGTTCCTGGAACTGGGTGTTAAGGTACAGACAAGTGAAATTGAAACGCAGTTGGACCAGTTGATAAATAAGTTCAAGGTCCCTCCGGAAGAAGCGCGCCGAAACGTGGTGAATTCGTTGTTAGTGAAACACAATATCCCGAAGGCGAATTATTTTGCAACGCATGATACCCCGCAGGTAAAAACTTCTGATATCAAAGAAGATGGAAACTGGGTATCGGTCCGTGGTAAAAT
>JBAQYK010000425.1:0-2478 GCA_049299995.1 Candidatus Methanoperedens sp. | reverse complement strand
GCCTTCATCGATAACAACATCGAGATTGCGCCTATTCTGAATGATTCCTAACAACAGATCTGCAAATTTCTTGAGATCAAAATCATCCCGATACTGGAATCGCACTTCTGCGCTAATCGTCCCCTCTCCTTTTACCAATACGAGCTTGCATTGTTTCGATGATTTGACCATTTCTTACTCCATCCCTATCTTCCACCCATTAGCTGAACAAAGCGCTTTATTGGCATCCGAACGCAGATCCGCACGTTTACTTCGTTTCGAAACATTCACGTCTCCTTCATCTCTTCACCTTACTTACAATCGCATGCTGCAGTCATATTAAATTTCCCATCCGTCGAATTGTAAAAATCATTCCAGTCCTTACCACATGGATGATCCGGCAGTCTTGCACCTTCAATATTCGAGTTTGTGAGAAATTCAGTATCATGCAAAGAGGAAGGGAAAAATTTCGTCTCGTCAGAAACAGAACCCATAGACTGACGGGCATAATAATTAGACAGGGCGGTTCTGATATTAGAGCAAAGAGTAAAACAATCTACCTCCTTTTTAAGCTCTGTCATTTTGCTTCTAAAATGGATGAAATTTAGTGTTCCCAGTATAGCAAAGAGAATGGCTATAACAATTGCAATTATATTTCCCTTTTTCTTCGCTGCCATCTTCTGATCATCGCTTAACGTTTCTACATTTGTAAATGGGAGAAATGCTAAAACAATTAAACCTATAACACCTGCGGCAAAAAACCAAATATATGGATTATATCCTTTTCTTTTTGCCAAGAATGCCGTTATTGTTCCAAAAATTAAGAATAAAACAATCGCCATTTATCCTCCTTTTCTCCAATTATACCACTACCATTTCGAAATAGTAAGGATATTCTGCTGGACGCGTTTTGAACACAGGCAGGATTTTATATTTGAGCAGTTACTCTAACCCGTTGCGGAATAAATTGTTGCAGAACGCTAGAAAATTAAACGGAGAGGGAGAGATTCGAACTCTCGTGGGCTTGCGCCCAACCGCTTTTCGAGAGCGGCCCGTTATGACCACTTCGGTACCTCTCCAAAATTTTTATTATATTTATTATGAAAATTTTGGATTACTAGTGTTAATTATACCACAAAATCTCTTTTTCGCCAGAGGAAGACCTTATCATGAGGTTTTACCGGGGATGCAAGCTTTATGCCGACCAGCGCGCCTTTCGAAGCCGTTTTCACATCCCGATGCTCGATCTGCAATTCTGAAACCCTTGAGAAGCATGCAGCGGTCGTCTTTCCGAAAATCAGTATCTCATCGCCCACACGAACACGGTCGCTCCTCAGCAGAACCTCAGCCACGCCGATGCGATGATAATAATTGGTGACTTCACCCAGATAAACTTTCTCTTTCCCATGCAATCCGGCAGGGCTTCCAATATCCTGCGGAGATCCCAGGTAAAAACCTGTTTCAAAACCGCGGGTAAACACCGTTTCCAGCTTCTTACGCAAAGATTTTTTCAGCGTTACGGTCAGTTTACCCTTAAAGAATGCATCTATAGCCTGCCGGTATGCCGATGTTACCACCTGCACATATTCGGGTGAACGCATCCGTCCCTCGATCTTAAAACTGCTCACCCCGGCCTTGATCAGCTGGTCTACAAAATCGATCGTACATAAATCTTTTGCGCTCAAAACGTAATCCTGCCCTAGCACATACTCGTCGCCCCGCACAGCATCCTTGATCAGATATTCCCGCCTGCAGGGCTGCAAGCACTCTCCCCTGTTGGCGGATTTCTTAAAAAAATGCTGCGACAAAAAACACCTGCCTGATACACTCACACACATGGCACCATGGACAAAAGCTTCAAGCTGGCAGACCAGCCTATGCTTTTTTATCTGGGCCGTCATTTTTTTGATATCGGCAAGCGAACATTCCCTGGCTAAAACGATGCGTTTAATGCCTAATTCGGAAAAGAAACGCAGCGACGGAAAATTCGAAACGCTTGCCTGGGTTGACAGATGCACGGGGATATCGTATTCCTTCGCAATCTGCAACACCCCCATATCCCAGGCTATCACGGCGTCAACACCGGTTTTTTTAGCCAGCTGGATGATCTTGCGCACCCTGCCAATCTCTCTATCATAAACAATCGTATTGAGCGTTAAATAACCTTTCTTGCCGCTCTTGTGCAACAAAGACATGATCTTTGCAAGTTCAAGGCTGTCGAAATTCTCCGCAGCCCGGCGCATATTATAACCTTTGATCCCGAAATAAACAGCGTCAGCGCCCGCATCGATAGCGCTGCGCAAAGAAGGCCAATCGCCTGCGGGAGAGAGCAATTCCGGGATCAGGTACTTTATTTCTTTCATAGATTTGTATCAAGCCGTTCTTTTATATATAACGGCAACGACGCTAATTGATTTCCGTCGATCGCCAGGTCGATGGCATATTCCCCTAATTTCTCTAATTTTAGCCCCTGAATATTCATGATCAGATTTGCCGACC
>JBAQYK010000424.1:0-5169 GCA_049299995.1 Candidatus Methanoperedens sp. | reverse complement strand
ATTCGGAATGCTGGGGATGTCATGGTGATGGCGATGCAACTGAGGGCGCACAACCTTCAGCAGGCCACCCGTTAAATTACATTACACCAAAGAACTGCAATGACAATATCTGCCACTCGGTATCGCAATCGACATACAACGAGACAATGATTTATTCGCACTTCCAGAACGCAAGCTTGAATAATAATCCAAATAACGTTACAAATTACAATATAACCACAACAGAGCAATGCCAGAACTGCCACATAAACAGTATCTTAACAGATGATTCAAATTCCAACCTGTCCAAAGTTTCGCATTATGCTTCAAAGACAGATCTAATAGATTCTTTCAATTGCGTTTATTGCCATCTCAATAAAGATAACAGTGAAGACTGGGGAAATGCCACGCTGATCAATAAGGACAGGACAGGCACTATCGAGGTAAATAGAGAAGATAACAATATTACTCTCTTCCAGGGGCAGACCGTATATCTTGGTGAAGGTTACTCATTGAAATTAATAGAAATTTCAGCTTTAAGAGGGGACGCCTTTATCAATATCCTGAATAAAGATGTTATCGTTGATCAGGTAATGGTTCGCAAGGATGACCCATACACTTACGAGAGAGAGGTCACAATCGATAATGTAACCTTCAAGACTCCCGCTGTTACAATACGCATAAATTCCATCTTTACTGGCGATAAAGACAGCCTTATCGTATTCGAGGCATACAGACCGCGAAAAATCCACACTGAAAAGGAAAGCAAGGACAGCGCCTGCTTTGCATGTCACATGTACAGGTATTCAACGGAAAAAGAACGGTATAAGGTAATTGATAGAGAAGCAAAAGATGACGGAAGGGATATAATCTATTATACCAGCGTGTTACTCGATCATAAATTAGAAAATAAGAGTAAGATTTACTTCAACGATGTGGATTATGTGTTTGAGCAGCTCGGTATTATGGATAAGTTCATTTCAGCCCCTACTTATCAGAAATATTTAGAAGATGGACAGACATGGCAGATGGCTGACAATTATTCTTTGAAATTCAAAGCCTCCAGTACGGATAGACAGGCATGGCTGGAATTCATAATCGATAATAAAACCGTCGAGGATCATGTGGTCACTGCCGGCTCAGTGTTTGATTATTATACGGACATCAGGTATAAAGAAACTACTGACACCAATATGACCATTTTCACCACAAACGTTTCAAGCGTTTTCCTTGGGCAGAAGGACTTTATCATACTCAAGGATTCGGAACTCCTGTCAACACGGATATTAAAGACCTATGCCAACACCACTCTATTCGGGTACAATGGCAGCTGGCTTCATCCCGGCGACAGGTTCACACTTGGAAAAATCCCGGCAAGCCTCCATACTCCGAACCTGTTTGATAATTCCAGGGATTGGGCTGATTGTGTGAGATGCCATGATTCCTCAAAGAACCTTAGAATCTCACAGATTAATGCTATTTCATCAAGGCTCGGAAAACATTCAATATTGAATGCAGCTGCGCCTGATAATGCCTATATGTCAGATAGCATTGATAAAGCATGCATGGCATGTCATACAGGCGGAACCGAACCCAATACGCATTCGCCCACATACGTTATACCAAGAAATTGCAAATCCTGCCATACTTATCAAGAAATACCATACTATGGTGCAAAGAATATTAGTGATGAGCTTCATGGACACTTCGATAATTGTGAAACCTGCCACTTCAGCGGTTCCCATAACATAATAAGACCAGCGGGAGCCCCTGTGATAAAGGAGGTAACTTTATCTCAAAATGAAGTTAAGGCAGGTGAAACTATTAAACTGGTTGCTAAAGCAAGCGCCGGACTCGGGATGAAAATAAGATCTGCTGAATACTTCATAGATACAAAAGGTAATCAGGGATATGGAATACCGCTTAAACCGGTTGACGGTGTTTTTGACTCACAAACTGAACAGGTAACGGAAGACATCAATACAACCGATATTTCATCTGGAACACACACAATTTACATTCATGCAATGGAGAGAGATAAGAGGTGGGGTGAATTTTATTCAGTAAACTTTACTGTAGTTTCTAAGGCGCAAGATGCCGGTCTTGGCAAAAAGAATGTCGCTGCTTTGGATGTGGGTTCTATGATAATCTCTTTATTAGTTGTATATTTCATTATTTCAAAGCGTGGTCATGGATAAATTTAAATTCCCTTGTTTTAGGTGCGATAGTCTCGATTAATATATTAAAAGTAGCGGGCGCGCCTCAGGTCGTAGTCCCTTCCGCTGTCCGGTTATCCGCAAACTCGCCTCCGCCCCGCGCCCCCGTGAGCGTTAGTTGTTCACGGGCGGTTTGCTCCCTTCCGGGCCTGTACCTTTGTCCGCAATTAAGATACAAAAACCTTCCTTCAGGAAAGCCCTTGCACCGACACCAGCCCCACAGGACGGGGTTTCACAGTAGAACCTGCGGGCCGGGCAACAGTCAGAACTTCTTCCTCTGGCTTCGCCCCCCGCTATCGACGGTTTCGGGTCATAGGTAACGCCGAATTACCCGGGCTAGCCCGCCGCCGTGATATTGTTTCTTGAATGCAATAAAGTTATCTCATGCGGGGTCGTGAGGTACATTATGGAAGAGTTAATCGGTTTTGTTGCAAGCAATCATAGGGCAAGCAAGATTCTTGCCGTACTGGATTCAAAAGGACCGCTGGATAGCGCCACCATAGCTAAAACAGCCCGGATAGTGGGTGCGGATAAGAGTATTGAAGAACTGGTCGGGAAAAAGCTGTTAGCACATTCGGGCGGGAAATATGCTTTGACAGAACTGGGGATGCTGGTCAGCCATAAACTGCGGGGCGTGTGATGAACCGGGCGGGCGGTTAATTAGCGCCCGGGCATTTGCTGATGTTGTTGAGCTCATTTATGAGAAAACTGCGCCCTTATCAGCCGAACTTACCTGCTTCTGGTAGCGGGCAAGATAACCCTTAGTCGCCTTCGGCGCAGGGGCTTTCCACATCTTTCTTCTTTTCCCAAGTTCTTCCTGCGAGAGCTTAAGATTTAACAACCTGTGCGGTATATCAATCTCAATAACATCCCCGTCCTTCACAAGCGCTATGGCTCCGCCCTCCGCAGCCTCTGGCGACACATGACCGATGCTCAGACCTCTTGTTCCGCCTGAAAACCTGCCGTCCGTGATGAGCGCCACCGAGTCGATAAGCCCCATGCCTGCTATCGCTGCCGTGGGCGAGAGCATTTCCCGCATTCCCGGACCACCTTTTGGACCCTCGTACCTGATAACCACGCAGTCGCCCGGCTTGATTTTTTTAGCCATGATAACTTTCATCGCTTCCTCTTCGCTGTCAAAAACGCGGGCAGTTCCTGAATGTTTTTGCATTTTCGGGCTTACTGCTGTCTGCTTTACCACAGAGCCATCGGGAGCGAGGCTTCCCCGAAGCACTGCTATTCCGCCTTCTGCATGTACGGGTGAAGCCATGCTTGCGATTATCTCCTTACTTGCGCGTGGATTTATGATTATATACTCCTTCAGGTTTTCACCGAGGGTTTTTCCTGTTACGGTGAGCGTATCAAAGTCAAGTTTCTTCTTCAACCGCATCTGGATTGCAGGAACTCCGCCGGCGCGTTCAAAATCAATCAGATAGCGGTCTCCTCCAGGTCTTAAATTTATGAGATGCGGCGTCTCCCTGCTTATTTCATCAAACCTCATAAGCGGAAGCGGAAGTCCGAATTCCTGCGCTATTGCAGGCAGGTGGAGCGCGGTATTTGAACTCCCTCCGATTGCCATGTCCACGCGTATGGCATTATCGAGCGATTCCCGTGTTACTATTTGCGTTGGTCTTATGCCTCTCTCCACAAGTTCAAGTATCTTCATGCCCGAGTGCTTTGCTATCCGTGTCTTTTTGGCATCCACCGCGTGCGCGGTTCCGCATCCGGGCAGGCTCAAGCCCAGCGCCTCGGTCACACACGCCATCGTGTTTGCTGTAAAAAGCCCGGCGCATGAACCTGCGCCGCAGCATGAGCAGTCCTCAAGGTTCTTTAGTTCCTTATCAGTGAGCTTATTGTTCCGGCGCGCTCCCACAGCCTCGAATAAAGATATTAAATCCCTGGGTTCATCCCCGACTATCCCTGGCATCATGGGCCCGCCTGTTACGACTATGGCGGGGATGTCCAGCCTGCCCGCTGCCATGATGTGACCCGGCACGATTTTGTCGCATGTGGGTATCATTACCATGCCGTCAAACTGGTGCGCTTCGACCATGAGTTCGATGCTGTCCGCTATCAGTTCCCTGCTTGGCAGCGAGTTTTTCATGCCCGTATGCCCCATTGCTATGCCATCGCATATCCCGATGGTGTTGAATTCAAAAGGCACGCCTCCTGCCATCCGTATCCCCGCTTTTACCGCTTCTGCAAGCTTGTCGAGATGGATATGCCCCGGGATTACCTCGTTCCAGGAGTTCACCACTCCTATGAAGGGAAGAGCCATTTCTTCATCTGTCAGCCCGACTGCTTTTAATAAAGACCTGTGCGGGGCGCGCTCAAGTCCTTTTTTGATGTTATCGCTTCTCATGATACTGCTGTTTAGATGACTTTGGTTAGTTTAAAGATTACGTTTGTGCGGCGGGGCGCTTATAAAATCCATATTATAGCCATTAATAAGAAAATTATGAGCAAAACAGCAAACAAATAATTGTTGATTTCCTGACTTTCACCGAGTTTTTCTTGGATTTTCCAGTCATCAAATGTAGGGTTATAAAAACCAGCTCGAATGCGTTTTGCTTCATTATTTTTGCCCTCGATTATTGACCAAGCAATAACAGAGCAAATTATTCCAATTATAGAATAAATTATTATAAAACTAATCAATTTTGGATTGATTGCTTCCATGGGAGATAAAAGAGAGATAACACCAATAATTAGAAAGATGGTGGAAATTGAAAGTGTATATTTATGTAAGTGGTCATATTTAATATCTATATTCATATACAAATTAATTTAAATTGTCATCTATCTATAAATAGTATATGCATAAGAATAAAACACTTTTTACAAAATTTCTTAAAAAACGATATTTAAATTCATGTAAATTTCAGATATTTCAGTGTTCGACATTGAAGCCTTGCACTTTTTAAAATAATTGGATTAGCTTCCACCCTATAAATTTGTTGGATGAGTATCCAGA
>JBAQYK010000423.1:0-1964 GCA_049299995.1 Candidatus Methanoperedens sp. | reverse complement strand
ATATAGTTGAGTCCTACGCAAATTATCTTGCTTGGCTGCGTCGGGGGCAGCATCTCAAGCTCCGAGAGCATAAACGTATCACAGTAAAGCCCCCTGTCAACAATAACCCGCCTATCCCTGACAACGCCTGAGAATATCTCGTTCTCGTATTTGAATCTTCCAATCATATGTTATTAACCTGAGTGTTTCTTACTGCTGCTCATGTATATCATTTCTTATTAATATTTTGATTTGGACGGAATCATGAATTTGTTTTTGAGCGAAAGCTTTATACATAATTAGCATTATGATTATTATTATGGTATGTTTGCTGTCATACGGAGGAATTACGAAATGAAGATAGTTCATGTCCAATCTGTACTTCCGCAGGAAGATGTAATTGCGCTGAAGGAAAAAACCGGCGAGTCCTCGGTCAAGGAAGCTATTTCAAAAGCAGTATATCATTATTTGAAATGCAGCAAAGAGGAGGAAATATGAAAGAGATTCCGAAATACATAGCATCCGTGCAGATTAAAAACCAACAGGCAGAGCAGTTGAATATCTCCCTCGGTTTTGAGAAAAATGGGAATATAAGATTGTGTTTCCAGGATACCGCCGAACTGGGGCAGGATTCAAATTACATTAACCAGGATTCTTTCCCGAACAGCGGATTGATGGTTCACGGAAAGTACACGATGTGGCTTTCAATGTTCGGAAGGCACATACAAGCTTTTGACGATGAACTCGGGTAGGATGCCATCGGGGGGTCTGGTCAACCCCCCCTTTACCTCCAAATTTATTATTTTTTTCACAAAAAGGTTTTATGGATTAATCGACTTCTATATGTCATGGTAACCGTAGCAATACTGATAGGTTCAGAATCAGATAGGGAAATTGCAGAGCGTTCTGCAAAAGTGCTTGATAGCAGCGATGTGGAATATGAGATAAAGGTTCTCTCAGCCCATAGGAACCCTGTTGAATTGGAAGATTACATACAAAAAAGTCACGCGGCTGTCTTTATAGCGATAGCGGGATTATCCGCAGCCCTTCCCGGCGTTATCGCCTCGCGCACAAAAAAACCTGTTATCGGCGTACCTGTAAGTTCAAAACTCGGGGGAATGGATGCCCTTTTATCTATCGTGCAGATGCCAAAAGGCGTGCCTGTCGCCTGTGTAGGAATAGATAACGGCGAAAATGCAGCGCACCTTGCCCTGCGAATACTCGGTAAAACCTGATTACCCTTCTGCGCTGTAGGTCAGACCGCAGTCAGGGCAGGAATATGTTATAATATATTTTCCCTTTTCACTTTTTTTGGTCTCTGAGCGCATCCAGCTTCCGCATGTGGGGCATTTATGGTCAGAAAGAGCCCTGTTCTTCATTATTTACACCTTTTCCTGCAACGGTAAGCCGCACCTGTTGCAAAATTTTGCTGATATCGGGTTGTTCCAGCCGCATGAACACATAAGGTTATCTTCAAGAGAAATATTCTTTATAAGCTCTAATACCAGAGATGAGTTTTTATAAAGGATATTCCACATGGAATAAACCGGAATAAGCGCTAAAATGAAAAATATAATGTGATAAATCCCATAAGGCAAATCGGCTGCGAATGGACTGAATGCTCCGTAAAGCGTCAGTATAACCAGTAAAAGTATAAACCACTTTACCGCCTGGCGAGCCTGCGGGTATCCGGGCGCTGATATTGCAAGCTGTCGGTTGAATTCTTTCATGAATCTTAATAAAATAACAATCACTGCAAGGGACAGCGCGATGCCAATAACCGAATAAACAATATCCACTGGTTTCAAAATAACCATTGCAACGATTCTGACCAGGATAATCAGGATTAGCGCTAATATTGCATTTATTACCGGTTTTTGTAATTCTTTTTTCATGCATCACCATTTTAGTCTGGAGTATAATTAAGGTAAGCATCCATTAATCCAAAGCATCCTGTAAGCATCATATCCCCGAACGGCGCGGCA
>JBAQYK010000422.1:0-5058 GCA_049299995.1 Candidatus Methanoperedens sp. | reverse complement strand
GCCGGGCACCGGGAAAACCATGCTGGCAAAAGCTGTGGCAAATGAGAGTGACGCATATTTTATCACTATCAACGGTCCTGAGATCATGTCAAAATATTACGGGGAGAGCGAGCACAAGCTTAGAGAGGCATTTGACGAGGCGGAAAAAAACACGCCTGCTATTATATTCATAGATGAGATAGACAGCATCGCGCCCAAACGCGCTGAGGTCACAGGCGAAGTGGAGCGGCGCGTGGTGGCGCAGCTTCTCTCACTCATGGACGGCTTGAAGTCGAGAAAGAACGTTATCGTGATAGGCGCAACCAATCGACCTGAAGCGCTGGATATGGCGCTTCGCCGCCCGGGCAGGTTTGACCGAGAAATAGAACTGCGCGTTCCTGACCGCGAAGGGAGGCGGGAGATATTCCAGATTCATACGCGTGGGATGCCGCTGGCTGAGGACGTTACCCTTGATGCTCTCGCCGACCGCACGTACGGGTTCGTGGGCGCAGACATTGCTGCATTGTGCCGCGAGGCTGCAATGACTTCACTGCGCCGTATACTTCCGGAAATCGACCTTGAACAAAAGGTGATTCCGAAAGAGACGCTGGATAAACTGATTATCAAACGTTCCGACTTTGAAGATGTCATGAAGGAAATCCAGCCCTCTGCGCTGAGGGAGATATTATTTGAAGTGCCCAACGTGACCTGGGATGACATCGGAGGGCTTGACAATGTGAAATCCCTGCTCAAGGAGGCTGTGGAATGGCCGCTTCGGTATGCTGCGTCATTTCGCAGGATAGGAGTGGAAGCCCCGAAGGGCGTGCTTCTTTACGGACCACCCGGCACGGGAAAAACCCTGCTTGCAAAAGCCATTGCCAATGAGAGCGAAGCAAATTTCATTACGGTCAAAGGCAGCGATATATTATCGAAATGGTACGGAGAATCTGAAAAGCACATAGCAGAGATATTCAAGAAAGCCCGGCAGGTGGCGCCGGCTATCATATTCCTCGATGAACTTGATGCGCTGGCTCCCATGAGAGGAACAGCCCTGGGCGAGCCTCATGTGACGGAAAGGATAGTGAACAAACTGCTGTCTGAGCTGGACGGTCTTGAGGAACTGCGCGGCGTTGTTGTAATCAGCGCCACCAACAGACCTGATATCATAGACCCGGCTCTTTTGCGTCCGGGCAGGTTTGACGAGATGATTCTGGTACCGGTACCCGATGAAAGGACAAGGCTTGAAGTCTTCAAAGTCCATACAAAAAGGATGGCGCTTGCTGATGATGTCAATATAAGAGAACTTGTCGGGATTACGGAAGATTTCACCGGCGCCGATATTGCGGCTGTGTGCAAGAAGGCAGGAAGATTCGCAATGCGTGAGGATATAAATGCTGAAAAAGTCAGGCATGAGCATTTCCTTGCTGCGGTAGGGGATACGGGTCCTTCGGTGACATCTGATATAATGAGTTATTATGAAAAGCTCAAAGACGAATTGCGGAAGAAGCGCTCAAAACAGATAGAGAGCAGACCGGAGATATACGGATGAACGATTGTGCCACCGAAGGTGCACGCTACGTTAACTGGAGCATCGGTCATGGAATATAGTGCTACCGAAGGTGCACACCACGTAAACCGGGGTATCGGTTTATGATTAAAGAGGGGGTACTTTTTAACCAGCTTCCCGATAATAAGGTCAGATGCCGTGTATGCTCCCACAGGTGCACCATAGCTGAGGGGAAACTTGGGGTATGCAGGACAAGGCAGAATAAGAACGGGAAAATTTACACGTTAATTTATAATACGGTTTCGAGTGAAGCTGTTGACCCGATTGAGAAAAAACCACTGTACCATTTCCTGCCGGCCACGTTATCGTATTCGTTGGGGACTATCGGTTGTAATTTCAGGTGCATGCACTGCCAGAACTGGAATATTTCGCAGGTCACACTTGAGGAGGCGTGGACAAAGGAGATAACGCCTGAGGAAGCAATCAGGCGCGCCGTTGCATCGGGATGCAAGTCCATTTCATGGACGTATAACGAGCCTGCCATCTGGCATGAATATACGTATGACAGCGCGGTGCTGGCAAAAAAAGCAGGATTAAAGACGATATACGTGACCAACGGCTACATCACGCCCGAGGCGCTTCAAAGAATCGCTCCGTATCTTGACGCTTTCCGGGTGGATATCAAGTCGTTTTCCGATGAGTTTTACAGGAAAATCTGCGGCGCGCGGCTTGCGCCTGTGCTTGAGTCCACCAAACTTGCAAAAGAGCTGGGCATGCATGTGGAGACGATTACGCTTATTATTCCCACAAAGAACGATTCACCTGAGGAAATCACGCAGATTGTGAAATGGGTGCATGATAACCTCGGCGCGGACACGCCCATGCATTTCACGAGATTCCATCCCATGTATAAGATGGACGACCTCACTTCAACGCCGACAGAGACGCTGGAGATGGCGCATGATATTGCGAAGAAGGAAGGGATGAGGTTCGTTTATACAGGGAATGTCCCGGGGCATAAGTATGAGAATACATACTGCCCGAAGTGCAATGCGCTGCTCATTGACCGCGCAGGCTTCCGGGTGAGCGCGAATAAGATTAAGGATGGGAAGTGCCCGAGCTGTGGGGAAGTGGTGCCGATTGTGACTTTTTAGTTTGAATTAAACCAAAATGTATCATATGATAGCGATTTGTTTTTTACAAGTTGTCATCTTCGTCCTTGTTTCTTTTACGTCCTCTTGTTATTTCAAAATAACATTTCCTATGAATTTCTTTATCACCAAAATAATACTGCTTTTCAATTTTTTTATGGATTATTTCTTGTTTACAAACATCACAAATCAATTTTACCACCTTATTCGGTCTATCCACTTCAACTCGCATAAATCTTCCTGAGTAATAATCGTACTCTACACGACACCTTTATCAATCATATGGAAATTTTTATATAATTTTAAAACCTTAGTAAGATAAGAGGTGTTTTCATGGTTGAGGTAGGAGAAGTCGTAAAAATAAAAGGTCATAAGAAAGTTTTAAGACGCAATGTTAGGGTAGATGATATTGGTATCGTTGAACCAAGTAAAGTTAGATCATACGACAAGCCAAAAAACAAACGTAAGAGAATTCCTCGCTTGGATGACAAATTGGAGCCTTGTTACCCACGCAAACCGGCATAAAAAGCTGCAAAAACTTGAAATTGCGCCGCAGTCCTATGCAAAACCTCTGGCTAAGCACAAAGATGAAATTACTTAATCTTTTCCAATTAAGTCACGGAGTTTCTTATATCTTCCTGCTTTGTAGTCCTCTTCGCTTTCTTCAATCTGCTGCAATAGTTCTATATCAGAAAGAACTTCTAAAGTGGATTTCATAGACTCAAATTCATCCAGAGAGACAAATTTATCCTTCTCTTGCAAAAATCTGTATTGCTGCTCCATAAATTCATCGTAATCAACCATCGTCATCAACTCATTCATTTACTATTATCAATAGAAGAATCTTACGATACAATTAATAACCAGGCTAACCGAATTATAACAGGATTGACAGAAATGAACGACGAGATAGAATCACTCCCGCCAGAACCCGATGCCTGCGAGATAAAAACTCCTCATGACCATCAGGTGATGTTCAGGACGCTTGAGAACCCGCTCAGGAGGAAGATAGTCAAGAGCATCGGCGCCTTTGGGAAAACGAAGAAGGAACTAAAAAAAGAACTTGGCATTTCAGAATCGCAGTTGAAGTTCCAGCTTGATTATCTTGTAAAAGAGTGTTATGCCGAAGTGGACGGGGAGACGGTCAGGCTTAACACGAAGGGACTGCAGGAGCTGCTTGCGAATATTAATCCGTAACTCCGCCTGATTTGTGGAATATTTTTTAAAAAATCGCCAACACATACCGGCTGTGGGACAGAAATAACCGGTGTACAAGTTCATCAGATTATGCCAGACATCCGTACATGTTAATTAAAATGACGACATTTGACGTCCCACTTTTTACACACTCGCCTCTTTAAACCTCTTCACCACAAAATCCTTATCAAGCGACGCCAGGAAATGCCCCGCGCGCGGTCCTGACTTCAGCCCGAGAAGCACCTGGTACACAGTCTCGAAGACTTTTTTCCCGTCAAGTCCTGCCTCCTCCGCCACCTTATACATGTTATCATGGATTTCCTGACCTGTCATTCCATGCTCAAGTTCATCAGCAAGGATGGCAAGCGCAAGCTTCTGCTCTTTCGTGAAACTCTTTATCTGCGGCGGCATCGTCTCCTGCACTTTGAACTTCACAAACTCGGGCGCATATTTAAGAAGCCAGTTCCTTGCATTATTCGCCCTCTGCCTGATTGCAGCTACATCCGAAGTATCGTAATCAGTGCGCTTTAAAACAGTAAGCAGGTAATCAAAACCCCGCTCATCTGCAATCTGCACCGCAGTCACCATGTGCCTGAAAGGAATCTTGGAAGGTTCCGTGCCTTCAGTCCTTGAAAGCTGGTATGCCCTTTTATCTCCCTCTACCTGGTCGTATTCATCAATGAGATTCAGAAAAGCCAGTCCGGGGTCAAATTCAATGTGTTTTTCAGGTTTCTGCCTGATAATCAGGTAGCGTAATACTTCGGGCGGCACTATCTCAAGCATCTCGTTTATTGAAATCGCAAGACCTGTGGACGAGTGCATGGCGCCTTTTCCTTTCAGCATTATCCACTCATACACTATCGGGTATGGCGGTTCATAATTGTATATTTCGCGGGAAATTCTCTTACCAGTATCGTAAGAACCGCCTGCTGTTGCATGGTCTTTGCCGAACGGCTCAACCGTTGTGCCGAATATCTGCCACCGTGCAGGCCAGTCTACGCGCCAGTTGAGTTTTCCTCCCCCTTTCATGGATACTTTGCCCTGCGAGCCGCATTTACAGACATAATCAATACTCTCTTTTTCAATGTCAAACCCGGTAACTTTTGTCGTGCTCAGGCGCCCGCATTCATTGCAGAAGGGATTAAAAGGGCTCCAGTCTGGTTCAAGTTCCCGTCCTGAAACCTCGGATAGGATTCGGGCAATAGAATCCCTGTTGAGCAGGGC
>JBAQYK010000421.1:0-2224 GCA_049299995.1 Candidatus Methanoperedens sp. | reverse complement strand
ACTGGATATCTTTTGATTACCCTGATGCGGGTTACCAGAGGGCAATGATACGGCAGGCGATACTGGAAATATAGGGAAGTTATGCGGAAAATCAAACCTGAAATCTATCTTGCGGCATTCATACTCCTTGTAATAGCGGCTACTGCATTCCTTTATCTCCAGACGCAGGAGAAGAATGCCTTCGGCATGTTCCCTGAAAAACTGGGTGATATGACCCTCGCATTATACAGGGATGGAGATGCTGCCATGACTGAGGTAAAAGGGCTGCATGGCAATAATCCTGATGTAAAAATCGAGAATGCCTATATAGCAAACTACAGGAGTACGCCTGCCATCAAAGCTAAATTCTGGGTATCTGAGTCGAAAACAAAAGAAGAAGCCGTATTCCTTCTTGAGTCGATGAACAGCAGGGTGGGAAAAACAGGGATGTTCAGTGATTCCACACCATTGAACATAGAAGGAATTACTGTTTATTTTGTGGCAGGACGACCTGAACTTGGTCTGTATCATTACTTCTATGCCAAAGATAAAATGGTATTCTGGATACAGATAGACAACCCGGATGAAGCTTACAGACTCAACTTCGTGAAAGAATCTATAAAACGGATTTAGCGCAATGAAACGAAGAAATTTTAGTCTTTATTTGATAGCATTTTTTGCTGTAATGATAATTGCTTCTGCATTAATCATATCAGTTAGTGAGAAGACGCTTTTCCCGGAGAAACTCGGCGACATGGAACTAAAACTCCACAGGGAAGGGGATGTAGCGATTCGCGAGATTAAAGGCTCCCATGAAGCGAAGGATAATGTCAATCCCGGAGAAGCCCATGTGGCGCGCTACAGGAATAGCGTGGGCAGCAGGGCGACGGTATCTTTAACGGTGGCGGAGACAAACCAGAGGGCAGTGAAAATAGTGGAGAACATGAATCGCGGGATGGGCGGCATGTTCAGCAAACCTGAAACACTTGAAATAAATGGTTTAAAAGTATATTACACTGAAGGCGGCGGCGAGTATCACTACTATTATCCGAAGGGCAGCTTTGTTGTCTGGATAGCCATCAGCAATCCCGACAGGGCATACCAATCAGCGCTTATGGATGAGTCAGTCAAAAGCATAGGTGGATGACCATGAGAAAATTTTTTAGCGACCTGATTGCGATAGGATTTATTGCGCTCATGGCTTTAGCTCTCCTTTCAGGTATATCGGTGCTTCTTGGCTTTGAAAAACCTGAAAATATCGAAGGCTCGGGGCATCACGACATCACAGAATATGCTTACAGCAACTGGGGAGCAACGCTCTTGAGCATCGGGCTTTTTTCTTTCTTCGTGCTCAGCTTCCTTACCCCGCTCAAGAAGCAGAACTGGCGGACACTGGGAATATACGAGGCGTTCATCATTGCACTTTTTTCGGAGATGTACGGCTTCCCGCTTACGATATATGTTCTCTCTTCGCTTTTCGGGCTGAATCTCTCGTTTGGGCATGCAGAGGGACACCTGCTCGGGGTGCTACTTTCAAAAGCAGGTATAATGAGCATGGAAAGTGCATGGGCGCTGGTGATGGTGACAAGCAGCGCCGTTATATTCTTTGGTCTATTCCTGATGTCAAAAGGCTGGAGCATGATACATTCGTCTCACGGAGAACTTGTGACTGATGGCGTTTACAGGTATGTAAGGCATCCCCAGTATCTCGGTCTTATTATACTGACTGTGGGTTTGCTCATCCAGTGGCCGACCTTAATCACGCTGGCAATGTGGCCAGTTCTTATTCTGATGTATTACAGGCTTGCGAAAAGAGAAGAAAGGGAGGCGCTGGAGGCTTTTGGGGACAGATATGAAGAGTACAAACGGCATACGCCGATGTTCTTGCCGTATATAAATAAACAAAGCTTTGTGAAAACGTAAAAAAATCAACAAATAATTTACAAATTTAAAGCGAAATCTAATTAACCCCTCTTTACATATAACGTAAACATATAAGGATGTGAAAAAATGGATTGCTGCGGTTCAAAAAAAGATGATGCGATAGAAAATAAGAAAAACGATGAGACAAACACAAAAAACGCAAAACAGGATGCACACGAAGAACATTCTCACGGCGGATGCTGCGGCGGAAGCCCGTGGACAATGGTTATTATGGTTATTTTAATGGCAGTTATCCTGTATTTCACTTACAAGAGGTAGCATGGAACGAAAAACACTATTCATAATCGGGGCTGTCCTGTTA
>JBAQYK010000420.1:0-12920 GCA_049299995.1 Candidatus Methanoperedens sp. | reverse complement strand
AAAAACAGATTTATCAGACCTCAGAGACCACGAGGACCGATTAGAATGATGCTGGATTCTTTCGCATGGATGGAATATTTCATGGGGACACAGAAGGGTGAAAAAGTCAAAACATTAGTAGATGACGACTCGCAATTATACACTTCCCCGATAGTAATAGCAGAAATATACTCTAAATCTCTCAGAACCGATGGAAAAGCCGAAGAGAGAAAGGAGTTCATAACGAAAAGATGCGCTGTGGTAGCACTGGATGTAAATATCGCAGTTGAATCTGCAAAAATACATGCTGAGAATAAAGCCAAGACCCCTGATTTCGGTCTTGCTGATGCAATAATACTTGCATCAGCCCGGAGCAGGAAAATAAAGGTATTGACCGGAGATCCTCATTTTAAAAATTTCAAAGATGCTGTTATGCTGTGATTTTTCAAAACGTTGCATGTGACATTTATGGTAAGCACACTGGCGTTATACGCAGAACAATTTCAAAAACCTTATAAATAAACCAAGCGAATCTCATCCTGTGATCAAATATGGTCGTTAAAGTAGGATTTATAAAACTTGGAAATCTTGGCACCTCGCAGGTAATAGATTTATTGCTTGACGAGATTGCAGCAAGAGAGGGAATCGCAGTGCGCGTATTCGGAACAGGCGCAAAGATGGGAAAGGACGAGGCTGCTGATACAGCATCCTTCAAGAACTGGGGGGCGGATTTTGTTGTAATGATAAGCCCCAACTCAAGCGCGCCCGGTCCAACAGCGGCACGCGATATCTGGAAAGATACGCCCACAATAGTGGTTTCAGACGGCCCTACAAAGAAAGAGGACAGGGAAAAACTGGAACAGGCAGGATTCGGCTATATCATTCTGCCGGTTGACCCGTTAATCGGGGCAAAGAGGGAATTCCTTGACTGTGTTGAGATGGCGTCTTTCAATACCGATGCATTGAAGGTATTGGCTGTATGCGGCGCAATAAGGCTTGTCCAGACGGAGATAGACAAGGTCATAGACCAGGCAGCAGCAGGCACAAAACCGCTGGCTCTCCCCAAGATTCTTGCAAAACCAGAGAAGTGCGTTGAGAGCGCCGGGTTCGCAAACCCCTACGCCAAAGCCAAGGCGTTAGCAGCATTACACATAGCCACCAAGGTCGCAGAGATTGACTTCCCTGCCTGCTTTGTATTAAAAGAGGTAGACCAGATTGCTACAGCGGCTGCTGCGGGTCATGAAGCCATGCGCGCGGCGGCAAAACTTGCAGATGAAGCGCGCGAATTGGAGAAGGCAAACGACTCGGTCCTCCGAAAGCCTCATGCAAAGGATGGAAGACTGCTCTCCAAGACAAAACTCCTTGAAAAACCACAGTAAAACATTTTTTCAGGAAGTGTTTTCACTTCCTGATTTCATTTCTTTGAGTTAATAAAAGAATAATGGCATAAAATACCATACAATTTATGCCCGACATACAGTCCCCGAAAAAGGACTTAAACCTTAATTTGTTCCGGTAAAAACCCTTTCTTAATAAGAACGTCCTTCATGCGGCTTTTATGGTTTCCCTGAAGTTCGATAACATTGTCTTTAATAGTTCCACCACATGCGAATTTCGATTTTAGATGGGTTGCTAACTCCTGTAAATCTATCTCAGCGGGGTTAAGACCCTCTATTACTGTCACTTCTTTTTTATACTTTCGCGTATCTACTTTGACAACTATTCTCTGCTGTTCTTTTGCCACTTCTTCGCATATGCAAAGCTCTTTCGGCAAGCCACATACTGCACACATTTCTGAACTCATTTATTGGATTAATACCTCCATTCTTATATTACACAAGAGTGTTATATAGCTACTTGATGCTTTCTGTATTAAAATATAATGGTGTAGAGATAGCGAAAAACATAGAATTTGCCAGGACTAAACTTTGCCAGATGGCAGGACTTATGTTTCGCAAAGATATCCCTTCCGATTTTTCCATGATTTTTATACTGAAAAAACAGTCGTATGTTAATGTTCATATGTTCTTTATGCGCTTCCCTATTGACGTGATTTTTTTAGATGAAGAAAAAAAAGTCTCGGGTTTTTCCCGGTTAAATCCCTGGACTGGATATAAAGCCATGAAGGACATCAAGTATGTTATTGAAATGAAAGCCGGGACAATTGAAAAATACAATATTTCTATCGGCGGCAGGATGGAATTTGATGATATTTGATATGAATGGGATATTATGACTTTATCCGGAAAACTAAATGGGAACATAGTAATAATCGAAAAGCGGGCAATTGAGGAATTGTATAATACAAGTTTTTACGGGCGCCCGAGGGGTGATACGCTTGAAGTTACACTCCCCGAGAGCGCTTATCTTATGCACACGGGAAAGATTACCGTAGAGTCAGACGGGGAAGAGCTTGATTTCAGGCAGTTTTTCCTCACTGCTTCCCACACATTAAAAAATTTTGAATTGCTGTATATTGTTTATAAAGATTTAAGAGAACGCGGCTATTATATCCAGCCTGCTGTTACTGGTTTCAGGGTTTATCCACGCGGAGGGCATCCTGGAAAAACACCTGCGGAATTTTTTGTATTTGTAACTTCGGAAAGGAGTCCGCTTTTGCTTCCTGAATTAAAGACGCATCTTGATACAGTTGAAAACCTGAAGAAACGATTAGTACTCGCCATAGTGGACGAGGAAAGCGACCTGACCTATTACGAAGTGAAACGGATAGCACCTTCAGGCTCCTGGAAATTAAAACCGGCTAAGCAGCTATCAACAACAAGCCTGCTTGAAGACAGGGTTATGGTATGGGATGCTGAAACCTCAGCCGTTCTTCATAAAGAAGGATTTTTTGGCAAGCTCATGGATCAGGGACACCTGCAATTATCGCTTGTTGAGTCATGTTATCTTTTGAACAGGGGGGTTCTGGAAATTCAAAAGAACCGTGAGACCCTGGATTTTGCTGGGTTTTCAGGAATAGCCTGTAATATCGAATCAGATTTTATGATAAAATATACTGTGTATGAAAAATTGCGGGATAGCGGGCTTGTTCCCAAAACAGGATTCAAATTCGGGACGCATTTCAGGATATATGATGACTTTGAATCCAGTTCCAGCCTGTCGCATTCGGTTTATCTTGTCCATGCTATCGAGCAGGATCACGTTTTTTCATTGCAGCAGCTTTCGCGGGCGGTGCGGCTTGCCAACAGCGTAAGAAAAGAAATGATTTATGGAGATGGGACTGGTTTTTTTGTTATAGGCAGAGTGCGGCTGTGATTTAACCCTGTATTTAGTGTACCTGTTTTCTCCTTATAATCACAAAAGAAATCAGCAATATGAGTATTAAACCCTCCACCCCAGGCAATGGGGTTTGTTTGCTCTCTTCTGTTTTTTCGGGAAGAATTTCTGTTTTCGCCGGCGCCGCGAGGCTGCTTTCCGCCAGTTTTAGCTCGTTATTCGCATATCCCACATATTCGAGGGCAACCGCGTTATCTTTCTTCCAGAATGATTGCAGAGCCTGATTGGTATTGTAATTCTCGGCATTCTTGAGATGGGCATCTGCCTCTGAAACATCAATGCCCTGTGCCTTTGCTTTTTTAATTTGGGAATTTAATTCTCTTGATTTTTCGTCAGTTTCAATTATCTTTTCCAGTACACTTGAAAAGGAGCCTTTTAAGTGTATTACATCTCCAATATGCAATTTATCAGGCGACCATGTAGGAACCATGTGATCATACTGGAACAGGATTCTAAACGGTTTTGGCGTGACAGATGTCACTTCAACTGATTTTGGAAGAAATACCTGGCTTCTGATTTCTGCCTCACCTGGCACGGAAATGTCAATATTTTTTCCTGCTATAATTATTTGCGGCGCTTTTACCGGTATGTCGATAGAATAATCCGAACCTTCTTTCACAGCCCAGTTTTCCGCTTTAAATGTAATGCGCCCGTTCCATTTCTTTCCCGCTTCAACCGGAGTATTAAAATTAATACTAATCTTTACCCCACCCTGAACAGTTTGTTGTTTCACGTCCTGACCCGTGGCAGGAATACTTACTATATCGTCGTTACCGATTGTTACTTTTGAAGCCGGAACCACAAATGAAATCCCTCCAAGGGGCAAAGAGCCGGAATTCTGGATTTCAGCCTGTATGGTCTCTTCAACCAGCCCGTCATCCTGCAGAGTTACGTTCAACACCCACCTGTTAAGTGAAACATCTCCTGCCGATACAGGATACGCGGTTATTAGCAGTATAAGGAAATAAATAAGAATTTTCTTTGCAATCATATAATCTCCACTCCTATTAAACATACTAAACTAATAATGTTTGCGATGCAAAGATTCAAACCTTCCAAAACATTTTATCAAAATACTTTTTAACCATCACAATTAATTAGGATAGCATGAAGCTATTCGGAGTTCTTGGCGACCCTGTGTCCCACAGCCTATCTCCCGCAATGCATAATGCGGCATTTAAAGCCATGGGGATGGAATGTGAATACCATGCGTTCAGGGTCAGCCCCGCATCCTTGCATGATGCGATATATGGGGCGCATGCTCTTGGGTTTGGGGGATTGAACCTTACTATACCTTTAAAAGAAAAAGCCCTTGAAATAGTCAAACCCACAGAACTTGCAAAACAGATAGGCGCAGTGAATACTGTGGATTTTAAAAATGGCATCGTGGGGCATAACACCGATGGTCTTGGGGCTAAGATGGCTCTTGAAGGCGGCGGCGTTAAAATCAGGGGAAAAAACGTGCTGCTCCTTGGCGCAGGAGGCGCTGCACGGGCGATTGCTTTCCAGCTTGCATCAGATGGTGCAAGCGTGACCATCGCCAACAGGACGCCCGGGAGGGCAATTGCCCTTGCAAAAGAGGTTGGAAGGGTCGGGAAGGCAAGAGGTTCTGGTTTTGATGAACTCAAAAACCTTGTCCAGAACAGCGATATCCTGATAAATTCGACTTCTGTAGGAATGTCTCCGGGAATATCCGAAACCATCGTGACTTCGGATATGATGCACAGCAACCTTGTCGTATTCGATATAGTCTATAACCCCATAAACACAATGCTGCTTGCAGAAGCTAAAAAGGCAGGCGCAACGACAATCGATGGCGTAATGATGCTTGTGTACCAGGGCGCGGAAGCTTTCAAAATATGGACAGGAAAGACGCCGCCTGTCGATGTCATGGAAAAGGCTGTGAGGGAGGGGCTGGAATGAAAATACTGATAATCGGCGGGACCGGCGAGACAGGCAGGTGGTTTGTTAAATTTTATAAGAAACATGGTTTTGACGTGGTAATATGGGGCATCAATAAGAGAAAAGACATAGCAGAGGAACTGGGAGTGCAATTCGCCGACGACCTGGATGTTGAGATAACTACAAGCGACATCGTCATGATTTCTGTGCCAATAAATATCACGGAAAATACTATCAGGGAGCTCGCGCCTAAAATGCCTGCCGGAAGTTTGCTCATGGATATCACATCCATTAAAACCGGTCCTCTTGAAGCGATGCGCAAGTACGCGCCCAGGGAGGTTGAAATCATGGGGTCGCACCCCATGTTCGGTCCGTCCATTCCTGATATACGGGGACAGATAGTAATATTCACACCTGTTGAAGGCAGATGCGAAAAGTGGTTCCCGGTAATCAAAAGCCTGTATGAGGATAATGGCGCGCATATCGAAATTATGGACGCGGTGGCGCATGATAAAATGATGGCTGTGGTGCAGGGACTCACGCATTTTGCTTATATCTCGATAGGGGCTGTTTTCAGGGAGCTTGAATTTGATGTTGCAAAATCAAGAAGATTCATGAGCCCGATGTATGATATTATGCTTGACCTGGTTGGAAGGATACTGGCGCAAAACCCCTATCTATATGCCATGATACAGATGAATCCTGAGGTTGCGAAGGTGCATACGGCATATATCGCCCAGTGCAACCTCATGGCAGACACTGTCAAGAAGAAAGATATTGAAGGCTTTGTGGGGATAATTAAAAAAGCCTCAGCGCATTTCGGGGACACTGAATCCGCTCTTCGCAGGTCGGAGAAGCTTATCGGCACTAAAATAGCAGAGCATGAAGAACTTGTGCGCTCGATCGGCAATGAACGGGCGCTCAAACATATATATTCAGGCGTGGTTCATTTCGGGAGCGTTAAAAAAGTAACGCCCAGGACAGTCCTTATCGAGCGCGGGGGGAGGACGACCGAGCTTTTGATAGAGAATGTAAGGCTTCTGGATGAAAAAGAACTATACGAGTGGAAAGCTGCGCATTTAAAAAATGTGACACGCGATATCTCAGTTTTTATTCCGTTGGATTCTGACGCGGAAATTATTAGAAACGTAGCCAGTAAGTCAGATGGTGTGGTTTCAGTTGAGATTATTGATGTTTATAATAAAGATAATACGCAAAGTGTTACATATAGGGTCACAATATTTGGTGATATTGATGCAGCCCATGTGCAGGGAAGTGTTGAGGCGCTTCTTAAAGGTATAGGCTGTACCATCAGGTAAGGTTTATTAGATATGAAATACACGCAACAAAGAAAAATGGATTTAAGGTGATATTATGGTAGAGAAAACAACAGTTCGGCCAAAGATAAAGGATTTAAAAATAGGGGATGTGCTGCATGTGGGAACAGAGGAAAAAGGGGAAGTCTTTAAAGTAACAAAACTGGGTGAGAATACATTCATATATGACCAGGGCGGCGACCTTAAGGAATATGGAAGGGCTGTAATGGCGAAAAATATCTTTGGTTTTGCAGAGAAGTATAAGGCGGTTTACTGGATAACGCGCGATGATGAATAATTAGCCGATATTTTTACACTCTCATTTTTTCTCTATAAAAACATCTCTATGCGTGATACTCGCCCAGCGACTTAATCGTAATCTCCCCGTTCTTCATCGCCTCAATCGCATCAGCAGCCGCAAGCGCAGCCTGTATCGTGGTGATGTAAGGAACACTGAAATCAACAGCAGCCCTTCGTATGTGATAACCGTCCTTCACTGTCTGTTTACTTATGGGAGTATTTATGATGAGGTCAACTTCCTTCTTATGGATAAGGTCAACGATATTGGGCGCGCCTTCACTAACCTTGTTCACAACATCCATCTTTATCCCGTTATTTTCCAGGAATTTAGCGGTGCCGCGTGTGCCCAGAAGACGCAAGCCTGCATCCTGCATTTTTCTTGCCACCTTCACTATAAGCGCTTTATCGTCATCGCGGATGGACATGAACACCGTCCCTGATAGAGGCAGGGTATTGCCGGCAGCCCACTCAGCCTTAAAAAACGCTCTTCCGAAATCATAATCTATCCCCATAACCTCGCCCGTGCTCTTCATCTCAGGGCTGAGTACCGGGTCGGCGCCTGGCAGTTTGTCAAATGGCAACAGCACTTCCTTGACAGAAACATGCTTTGGAACAATGTCACCAGTATATCCAAGCTCTTTCAATGTGTGCCCTGCGATAACTTTAGAAGCGATCTTTGCAAGCGGAAGCCCCACGGCTTTGCTCACGAATGGTATGGTGCGGCTTGATCGGGGGTTTGCCTCAAGCACATAGACCACCCCGTTCTTGGTCGCCATCTGGATGTTGATTATCCCGACCACACGAAGAGCCAGGGCTATTTTCTTCACATAATCGCGAACAGTAGCGAGTATCTCGGGCTTCAGGGACTGCGGGGGGATGACGCAGGCGCTGTCGCCTGAGTGGATTCCAGCCTCTTCTATGTGCTCCATGATCGCGCCGATAAGCACGTCTTTACCGTCGCAGATAGCATCGACATCTATCTCCACGGCATTGTCAAGAAAATCATCAATAAGTACAGGATGTTCATTCGAGACTTTTACAGCTTCCTTCAGATACCGCTCAAGGTCGCGCTCGTCATATACGATCTCCATCGCCCTGCCGCCCAGGACATACGAAGGGCGCACAAGCACGGGGTATCCTATTCTTTTTGCCTCATTAAAAGCCTGGCTGTAATTGGTCGCGCATCCAGCCTCAGGCTGGAAGATGCCCAGCTTTTTCATCATGCTGTTAAAGCGCCCCCTGTCCTCTGCGATATCCATGTCGTCAGGAGTGGTGCCGAGTATGACAGTGTTCAGGTCTGTCCTTCTGTCAAGTTCTTTTTTGAGCGGAATGGCAAGATTCACGGAGGTCTGCCCGCCGAACTGCACCATCACGCCGTACGGACGTTCCCGGTCTATTACGTTCATGACATCTTCAAGCGTCAGGGGTTCAAAGAACAGCTTGTCTGAAGTATCGTAGTCCGTGGAAACGGTCTCAGGGTTGTTATTGATGATATGGGTCTCGATGCCTTCCTCACGGAGCGCAGTTACGGCGTGCACAGTGCAGTAGTCAAACTCGATGCCCTGTCCTATGCGGATAGGTCCTGAACCGATAATGAGCACCTTCTTCTTTTTGGAAGGAGCTGCTTCGCACTGGTCTTCGTAAGTTGAATAATAATAAGGTGTGGCTGCGGCGAATTCTGCGGCGCAGGTATCAACCATTTTATAGGTTGGAATAATGCCATGTTCCCTTCGCATGTCGTTTATCTCTTCGCGCGTCCTGCCGCAGAGGAACGCTATCCTCTCATCGCTTAATCCCATGCGTTTAGCCTTTCGCAGGTTTTCCGCCGACAGGTCGTCCTTTATCGTATCCTCGATATCGATGATGTTCTGGATTTTCCGGATGAAGAACGGGTCGATATTGGTAATCCTTGAAATCTCATCTATCGGCATACCGTTACGCAGCGCCTGGTATATGACAAACAGGCGCTCGTGCGTGGGATGGCGCAGGATGTCCAGTATTTCATCAGTGCTCCACTCCCTGAACCCGAAGTACATGTCAACTTCAAGCGAGCGCACCGCTTTCTGCAAAGCCTCTTCTATTGTCCTGCCTATCGCCATCACCTCGCCTGTGCTCTTCATCGCGGTTGTTAGATGCTTGTCCGCGGTAACGAATTTATCAAAAGGCCAGCGCGGGATTTTGACAACCGTATAATCTATGGTGGGTTCAAAAGAGGCGGGAGTTTTCTTGGTGATGTCGTTCGTTATTTCATCCAGCGTCATACCGATTGCGATTTTTGCGGTGACGCGGGCAATCGGGTAACCCGTGGCTTTTGAAGCCAGGGCTGAGGAACGGGATACGCGGGGATTGACCTCGACTATCCTGACCTCGTCATCGCGCACGGCGAACTGGATATTGCATCCACCCTCGATACCCAGCGCCCTTATAATCTTGATTGATGCGCTCCGCAGCTTCTGGTGGTCGGCATCCGAGAGCGTCTGCGAAGGCGTAACCACTATGGACTCGCCTGTATGTATGCCCATGGGGTCAAGGTTCTCCATATTGCATATCACGATGCAGGTGTCGTTTTTATCGCGCATGACCTCGTATTCGAACTCTTTCCAGCCGATGATGCTTTCCTCTATTAGAACCTGGTGAATCCGTGAGCGCTCAAGCCCACGCTCGGTGATTTCAAGCAGTTGTTCCCGTGTATATGCGATGCCTCCGCCTGCGCCCCCCAGCGTATATGCGGGGCGGATGATGAGCGGGAGCCCGAGTTCTTCAATAAGCGCCTCGGCTTCTTTTAGCGTATTGACTGCTTTTGAGCGCGGCACTTTTTCCCCGATACTAATCATTTTTTTCTTGAATAGGTCGCGGTCTTCCGAATCCTTGATTGCCTGGAGCGATGTGCCAAGAAGCTCTACCCCGTATTTATCGAATACACCCATCTCGGCAAGTTCGCTTGTAATATTAAGCCCGGTCTGCCCGCCGAGCCCTGCGATAATGCCGTCCGGCATTTCTTTTTCTATGATTTTTGCCACGACCTCGGGTTCAAGCGGTTCGATATAGATTGCGTCAGCCATGTCCGTATCTGTCATTATGGTTGCGGGGTTGCTGTTGACAAGCACGACCTTTATGCCCTCCTCGCGCAGGGAGCGGCATGCCTGGCTGCCTGAAAAATCAAATTCAGCCGCCTGTCCTATCATGATGGGACCTGAGCCTATGAGCAGTACTTTTTTGATGTCGGGTCTTTTGGGCATATTTTGAGCCTAAATGTCATGGCATGTTATAAATTCTATCCATTTAGAAGAAAAGCATCGGAACTTTTTGGGCTGTAGAAATAATACTCTCTTACAAGCTTTGGTCTTGCGTTGGTTTTAGAGGCTTGTAAGAGTGTATTTTTTTTGTGCGATGGCATCTTATTTTGATGAAAAAGCATTTATGTAATAATCAAGAAATTCTGGTGGAACATCGGTTGCGAATGTTTGGTTAATGGCTTTCAATATTTTATCCGGAGGAACTTGTAAGCTAACAATGTTGTCAGGTGATATACTAATATAATTGGGAACAAGTCGTTCAAGACTTTGCACAAGAGATTTTAAGTCATCAATTGAATGTTTTTTTAATTCAGAATTACTCATTCGCATTGCACTTAAAAAAGCTGGCTCTGTGTCGGTTTTATTTAACTTGAAAGCTTCTTCAAGTAATTCTTTTATAGGCCCCCTCGTTACCTCTTTTGTTTTAATGTCGTTTATCCATTTTGTTGTTTCAATTACTGTATGACAATTTTCAAAAAAGTCCCTTAGCTGTTTTAGTCCGATTTGCTTCGGACTGGATATTAATACAAGCACCATTAGGTCTTTTGCTCTGATAAGATTTATCTTATGTTTTTTTGCTTCAGTATTAACTGCTGAATCAGGGACATCTGCTCCTTCATAATCAATTGCAACAACACACGCATATTTAGAATTGTATTTATCCCTGTGTCTATCAACTCCAGATATATGAGCGGTAGTTGCTTTAATCTTATTTTTTAAAGTGCTTTTTGCATCAAATGTTATGGAGTAATTCTCCGATGAGTTTAATGGTCCTAAATAAGCAACCGCTTTGCCATCAGGTTCACCAGGTCCGCCTATATGTGTGGTTTCATAACCTAACGAGTTGAAAGCATGGGTAACCCCTTTTTCCAATCCTGTTGAATCTCCTAATGATGCTTGTAATAGTGAAGCTACAAATGGCGCATTTGGTTTGTCACTAAAAGTAAGTTCTCTTAAAATTGCATCCCGCTTAAACATTATTTCTCTTACTTCGTCTTGTTGAATGCCGCTATCAAGTAAAAAGCACTCAGTAAGAATTTCGGTTAATGCTATCAATTGAAAAGGTAAAGGCGATTTAACCTCTTCTAAAAAATTGGCAAAGAAGGGGTGCATCAAATTAATTTTAGCAAAACCATTTACAAGTTCAAGTTTAGCAATTGGGTCTTCCGGATTCAGAGCCACCCATTCAACTTTCTGTATTATGCCTTTATCAGTTGTTAGTTCTGTTTCGAGTTTTGTAATTAAATCTGTTTTCTCTTGTATTGATAAATTATTAGGAATTTCAGTTAAAACTAAATCTCCTATTTCACCATCAAGAAATTTTTTAGCAGCTACTATTAAAGGTCTTCTTGATAAACTTGCAGAAGCATAAGCAATTTTATATGCTGCTCTATTCTTTTTTTCTTCATCTTCAATTGAGGAAAAATACCATTCTTTTGCTTTCGTGAATTTTCTTCTTATATATTCTCTTAGGTCCTCAAGTGCTGATGATGATTGTATTGATTCTCTTGTTGAAGTAATATAATCATCTAATTCATCAGCATTAACGGTTATTCTTGCACGATTAAATACACCATGAGAAAGTGCCTCCATTCCCATTAATGAGTCGTCAATATTTACAAGCCTTCCTCTAACTTTGAGAAAAATTCCGTTGCTTCTTCCTCTCTCGGCTGATTTTCCTGTTAAAAGAGAGTCTCTGTATAAATCTATTTGTCCTGTTACATTACGTAAATTAGGTAAATGAACACAAGGTTTTTCTTTGTAAGTGCCGACACCATATTTAAACTTAGTCGCTACTTCATCATTTTCTCCAAACACCCAAGTTTTCCATGGCTCAATACTCTCTTTGCTTGATTGAATTGTAGCACCATTAAAATATAAATTAAAACTTGGATTAAGTGGCAACGCTGTGCTAAGAATCCATTTTAATCTTCCATCTTTAATTTCTGTTGATTTTGCTTTTAGTTCTGATAGTATTGCGAAAGTCCATGTATTTGCACAATCCTCACCCCAAAGCTTGAATGTGAGTAAATCTTGATTTCCTTTTTTTATCAATGGAGATAAAATATTCTTTACTTCTTCTATT
Source organism: Candidatus Methanoperedens sp. (assembly GCA_049299995.1). GTDB lineage: Archaea > Halobacteriota > Methanosarcinia > Methanosarcinales > Methanoperedenaceae > Methanoperedens. The sequence goes on along the minus strand of JBAQYK010000420.1, from coordinate 744 downwards.
GTTAATTCTTTTTCGTCAAGTGTAATAGTTTCACTTGAATCTTTGTTAATGTTTGAATAATTCATTGTTGTTGCATAATACTTACCATCATTAGCTTTGCAAATCAAAGTTAATTTGTGTGTAAGAACATATGTTGCAAGTTTTCCAATACCGAATTTTCCAATTGGCAATCGTTCTTGACTTTCATTAACTCTCTTATTTGATTCTCCAATTTTCCAAAATTGTTTTAATTCCTCTTTATTCATTGAAGAACCATTATCAGCAACCCAAAGAATTGATTCAGGTAAACTCTTGTTAAGCGGAATATAAACCGACACCTGTGAAGCTCCAGCATCATATGAGTTACTGACTAATTCTTCAAATGCCTTATTTGGACTGGAATATAGTCCAGCCGAAAAAAGTTCTATTATTTTATAACTTATCGTTACTGGTATGCTGTCTATTACCTTACCTACTTTATCTATGTTCATATTCTATTTTTTTTGCGATTAAAATATATTCTTCAGGATAAACCAATTTGCTGTTTTTGTTTTCAAGTTTTGAGAATTTTCCTGTCTGTTTGTCTCTGATGGTTGGAATCAACTTAGAGGGAATGCTTCTCTTAATTATGTCAACGAGAGTGAAACCTAATGATTCTAAAATTTCGGCAAATACTTCCGCTGATTTTACTTTCACCCCTAAAAAAGTTGTGTTGCCGATTACTAAACAAGCATATCCGCCTACTTTTAAAACACGGTGCATTTC